>DEAY01000095.1:0-9729 GCA_002348345.1 Verrucomicrobia bacterium UBA2970 | reverse complement strand
ATCGCGATGATGGCAATCACCACCAAAAGCTCAATCAGCGTGAATCCGCGGGTAGGGTGATCAGAAAAGGATCTCTTCATGACGGCTTAACGTAAGAAATAGTCCGATTGCCTAGCAAAATCAAACCCCTAAATCACCTGACATCCCACCAACCCGCGCACTCGCGGACCTGGCTTCACTCACCGCTCTCAGACGACCCGCTAAGATCTCCCGACAGGGGCCTCAATCGCACCATCGTGGCCCCCCACCCCCCCATCAACTCGCTGGCAGGACAAAACGAGGCAACCCATTCCAGTTTCTCAAGGATGGAGTGGACGGTGCGCCGAAGGTTTCCCCTGCCCTTTCCGTGAATGACCCGGACCGACAGAATGCCTTTCCCTCGACATGCGGCCAAATAGTCCGGGACCACCTCCTTCACCTCCTTGGGCCGGAAGGCATGCAGATCCAACTCATCGGTGATGGGATACTCGACCGGCCCCTCAAAGGGGGAGTCGTGATCCGCACTCGAGACGGGATCACCCACGATGAGGCCCTTCCTCGCCAACCATGGGGCTCCCTTATCGGGCGTTCCGATTCATCGGTTGATCAACGACCATGTGGTCCGGAAACGTTCCCGCGACCTTGCCCCCCCGCGTTCCCAACCGCTTGTTCTGGGAGCTTCCACGGGGTTGATTGAGCGGAATGAACATCCCCCCTTCGTCGGCGAGCAGGGCATACAACTCATTCTCCATCGTCGCTCGAACCGCTTGGTGGGCCGGATCGGCGATCAGATTCTTCATCTCACCCGGGTCGGCCTGAATGTCATACAATTCATCCGTGTCCCATAGCCCATAGTAGGTGATGTACTTGTAGCGATTCCCCCTCAAACTAAAGACCGTCGGGGACTGCGGAAAGTTCTTTTCCCAGTAGTAGACGTAGAGAAAATAATCTCGCCATCCGATCCGCCGCCCCTGAGCCAAGGGAATGAAACTTCGCCCGTCCATATGGGCGGGGCGCTTGAGGCCGCACGCATGGAGAATGGTGGGCCCAATATCAATGTTGGCCACCACCTGTTCGACCGCTCGCCCCCCGCGGAACCACTCCGGGCATTGCATCATCATCGGAACTCGAATCGAGGTTTCATAGGCGACGCGCTTATCGATCAGGCCATGCTCTCCAAACATGAAGCCATTGTCCCCCATGTAGATGACCAGGGTTTCGTCGTGAATCCCCATCGTCTTGAGCTGTTCCAGCACCCGCCCCACGCTCTCATCGACCGCCAGAAGCGATTCACAATAGCGTTTGTAATAACGCGCCACGTCGAGGCTGCTGTGATAGGGAAAATCAACACCATGCCAACTGTTGCGCTGATCCCGCAACCAACGCGGCTTCCCCGCGTAGTTTGCTTCATTGAGGGCCTCACTGACTGGCTTCTCGAACGGAGCGTCGGAATACCTTCCTTCGTGTCGGGCCGCCGGCGTGAAGTTGGCATGGACCGCCTTGTGCGAGAGGTAGAGAAAAAAAGGTTTCTCAGAAGGTTGCTGCTCCCCAAGCCACTGGACGGCGTAGTCGGTCAACTCATCGGTGATGTATCCCTTCTGCTTCACCCGCCGACCATTCACGTTCAAGGTGTAATTCGGACCCGGCGGCAGGTAGTGCCCCTGCCCTCGAAAACTCACCCAGTGATTGAAACCGGGACGGGGCTCATCGGAATCCCCTCCCATGTGCCACTTTCCGATGTACGCCGTGTTGTAACCCGCCTTTTGCAACCACTCGGAAAAAAAACGGGTCCCTTCCGGAATGAGACGATTGTTATCAATCACCCGATGCTTGTGAGTGTAGAGCCCCGTCAATATGGACGCCCGGCTCGGCGAACATAATGAGGTGGTGACAAAGGCGTTCTTCAAGTGGACGCCATGGCGAGCCATCGAATCCATATGCGGGGTCTCCAAGAAGGGATGCCCCATGAAACCCATCGCATCGTAACGATGGTCATCCGACAAAATGAAGACGACATTACGTTGTTTCGCGCCCGGCTGCCGATCTGGAATCACTTCGATCGCAAGAACGGAACTTTCAAGTGCCAACGCGACGATCGCCAGCAAGGCCCCGGCGTTTCGTTTATCCATCCTTCCTCCATTCATCACTCGAACCGACGGTCTACCAGTGTTTGGCAGGTTGAGCAATTCAGGAGTTGCCCCACCGGAGCGACGATCTCAGCGACCTTCCCTCCCTGGTGACGCCAACACCGCCCAATCCAACAAAGATCACCAAAACGTTTTGCCGATGGGCACCTGAAAGAGAATGAGGTGCGCCGGATTCCATCGACGATGATCCCCGCTGGTAGGACTCCTGGACGAGGTGGAGGCCCGATGGCACCCCCTCATCGGATCAAGCCAGAATGTCCGTCATCACGTGACCGAAATCCCGCTCCAATCGCTTGTGTCCGGGAACCTCCAACGAACGCGGATCCAGACCGAGTTGATGGAGAAGCGTGGCATGAACATCGGTGACATAGTGACGGTTCTCAACCGCATGAAATCCAATCTCATCGGTGGCGCCATGGATCACACCGCCCCGAATGCCGCCGCCGGCCATCCAAATCGAAAACCCATAAGGATGATGGTCCCGTCCATCTCCATTTTGTGACCCTGGGGTGCGCCCGAACTCGGTGGCGAAGACGACGATCGTTTCCTCCAACATGCCCCGCTGCTTCAAGTCCTGGAGCAGCCCCGCGGTCGGCAGATCCACCTGAGCAGCCAGCTTTGCGTGATTTGCCTTTAATCCCGAATGAGCATCCCAGGCCCCCGCGGCTCCGTCTCCGTGCATGATTTGAACAAAACGCACGCCCCGCTCCACCAGTCGCCGGGCCCCCAAGAGCTGCTGACCAAAGGCTTTGGTGTGTTCCTGATCAAATCCATAAAGGCGCCGCGTGGCGCCACTCTCTTTGGAGAAATCGAGGATCTCAGGGATCTCACGTTGCATGTGAAAAGCCAGGTCGTAGGCCTGCGTTCTCGCGGTCAGCGCGACATCACGGGGGAAAGAAGCCTGCTTGACTCGATTCAACTGACGCACCAGATCAAACTCCAATCGCTGTTCTCCGGTGCTTAACTCACGCTCGGGCTGGGCGTAAGGCAGGGGATGTTCTCCTCCAACCGTCAGGGGAACGGCGTCGTAGGCAGGCCCCAGATAATGGCCATCCCGTTTATCGAAAAAGCGCGGCCCCATGCCGACAAATTCAGGCAACCCGTCGTTCAAGGTTTCCAATCCATAGGCAACCCACGCGCCGATGGTGGGCACGCGAACATCCAGCATGTGCCGGCCCGAGTGAAACTGAACCTGCGCCCCATGATTGTCATCCGTCGTCCACATGGATCGGATGATCGCCAAGTCATCCACCCGGCGGCCCAGATGGGGAAACCAATCACTCACCTCGGCTCCGACCTGACCGTATCGCTTGGAGCCGATCTGAAGCGGATAAATCTTGTTTCGCTGCTGCCCGTTCGCGTCGTTCACCACGACCACCCTGACCTCCTTCAAGCGTTCCGGGTCCTGGACATTTTTGAACGGCGTCTCGGCGATCGTTTTCCCCGCGTATTGATTGAGTGCCGGCTTGGGGTCAAAACTCTCCATATGACTCAGGCCCCCACGCATGAAGAGCCAAATCACGTTTTTCGCGGGCCGACGCCTGGCCGAATGAGGACGGGACGGACTCGACAGCACACGCGGCAGCCAAGAAGACAGGGTTAGTCCTCCCACGCTCGCGCCCATGCGCCGAAGAAACTGACGACGACCCAGTCCCCGATTATCGAATGGTGATGAAATCATTGTGGTTAAACAGGGCTTGCACCAGATTTCGCCGAGCCCGTTCCTTCGGGTCCGACACCGACCGATCACCCAAGTGCACCATGGTGTCGACCAAGAGTTTCTGACACAAACGCCGCTCTTCCTCGTTCGGCATCATTCCCAGGATCTCTTGAAAGGCACTCTCAATAAACGACTCATCGGTCGAAGACGCAAGCTCGTTTCCCAGGCGCCGAGCCACCTGCTCCGCAAGATCAAGCGCCAAGCCGCTGTTCACCAAGGCCAGGGCCTGTTGGGGCAAGATACTTTCGCTCCGACGATAACACGCAAGGATCTCCGCATCATCAAACATGGCGAGAAACGGATGTTGCTGATCACGCGAATGCAGAAAATACAAACTTCGCCTGCCTTGATTCTCACCCTGATCGGGATCAATCGAGGGCCCGCCAATGGCCAGGTCAAGGGCCCCGGCCAGGTGACGCATGCTATCCCGGACCACTTGCGACTCCATTCTCACCGGACGCCGCCGCCAGTAGTAATCGTTGTCCGGGTCCCGCTCCAGGGTGGTGGGGTCCGCCCCCCGAGTCGAGCTGCTGCGCCGATAGGCGGCCGAGGTGACAATCAACCGGTGCAGCGGCTTCATTCGCCAATCATTCTCCATCAAATACACGGCCAGGTGATCCAACAAATCCTGTTGCACCGGCGCGGCGCTCCGGCGACCAAAGTCGGTCATCTCCGATACGAAGGATTGGCCGAAGTGTCGCAACCAAATGTGGTTGACCGCCACCCGCGCGGTGAGGGGATTCCGCCGATCGGTCACCCACTTCGCCAACGCCGTACGCCGACCCGTCGTCCGCTGGGCATAGGGCTTTCGGCGCGACGCCTCGGTCTCGGCGGGAGACTCCAGGGCCTTCAATGAAGGACGCAAGGAGGTGTAAACCAGTTCGCCTCGACTCCTTTCTTCCTCGAGCGCCTCGAGGGTGGATTTCGCCTGCTCGAGCTTCTTTTTTGCCTCGGCCTGTTTCTTTTCTTCTTTCTCGGCATCGACCACACCCAGTTCCCATTCTCGCAGCGCGACGTCGGCCCTCGCCCTCGCGATCCGGTAACGGACGGCCGCCTCGTCGGCTTGCCGCTTGATCCGGTCGGGATTTCGCTCGGGGGTCAACCCGTGACGGCTTCGATCAGCCGTGTGAGCGAATCGTAATGCCGCAGGCTGCAAGCCGAGCGCCTCGACCTCAAGCTCTCTGGCCCTCTCTTCCCGTTGAAGCGCTCGAGAAACCGATTTGCCCGAAAGCGCTTCCCTCTGCACCCGCTGCCCCACCTCTTCGCGTCTCAACTCGGCGGCCTTCAATTGCCGTTCAATGTCAGCAATGTGATCCCGCAGGACGAATTCCTGAAGACCGGGAAAGAAGGCTTCCGCCGGGAGATCAGAGGCCTGAATCGATGTCGCGTGGTCCTGAAAAATCTCTGGAATCGCTGCCGTCAGGACCCTCGACTCGTCGGGATCCTTGTCATTGCCCCGACGGAACAGGTAGGTCGGCGCATCCGGATGCGCGTCAAAGGCCCGGGGAAGCCCGTCCTGTTCAAGATCGGTTTCACCCGGCACGGGATCCAGGCGAACCTGGTGGGGCTCAAAGAAGGCCCGGAAACGATAATAATCTTCCTGCGTCAAGGCGTCGTATTTGTGGTCATGACAGCGCGCGCACTGCATCGTCAGACCAAGAAAGGCCCTGCTGGTATGCTCGATCGTCTGGTCCAACCATGTGTTCCGATTAAACAAATAGTAGTTGCGAGCCAAAAACCCCGTCGCCCGCAAGGTCTCGGGATCGGTCGGTGCCAACTCATCGCCGGCCAGCATCTCCCGGATCATCTGGTCGTAGCCCCGGTCCGTGTTGAGCGACTCCAGGATCCAATCCCGCCAATGCCATATGTGCTTCTGACTGAATCGAAGCTGGGCGCCCAACCCATACCAATCGGTGTAACGCCAAATATCCATCCAATGCCGTCCCCAGCGTTCGGCATACTGTGGAGAAGCCAACAATCGATCCACCAACCGCTCATAGGCATCGGGCGAGGGATCGCTCAAGAACCGATTCCTTTCGGATCGCGTCGGCGGCAATCCGACCAGGTCGAGATAAACACGGCGAAGCTGGATCTCCGGAGGTGCCAGCTTCTGAACCACCAACCCCCGTTCAGCCTGTTTCTCCCGCAAGAAGGCGTCGATGGGATGGCCCGCTCCCTCCAATGCCTCGGCGGAAATGCCAGAGGCCCTGGGCCCCTGGAACGCCCAGTGGTCCTTCGGATCGCGCTCCGGACGCTCGCCTTCAGGAAGGGGTGCCCCCGACTCAATCCATCGCCGAATCGCCGCAACCACGGCCTCGTCCATCGGCTCCCCCTCCGGCGGCATGCGCTCGCTCAGGTCCTCGGCCGAGAGTCTGGCAAGCAGTTCACTACCCCTTGGATCCCCGGCTGCAATGACCGACCCCGATCGGCCACCCGCGAGCATGGCGACCGCCGTATCAAGCCGCAGTCCGGCCTTTTGCTTGAGTGCTCCATGGCATGCATAGCACCGAGCCTTTAGCGCAGGCTTGATCTCACGAAGGTAATCGACTTCGCCTGCGAAGCCCTTCACCATCGACAACAGAAGAAGCCATCGAGTGATCTGTCCACGCATCACCGGGTCACCCCTTTCACTTTCGCCGATTCATCAGCCACTGACATCAACCAGGAGGCGAAGCCCTGGCACCGAGTTACTCCACCTTCAACCGTCCAAACCGAATCGCCGTTCGCTTTCGAACCGCCGTCTTGGAACTATCCCAAACCGCAAGCCATTCGCCAGGTTCATCCTCGATCAAGGTCGGATAGCTGTTGCGATCGTGGTCAAAATAAAAGGTCCTCTGCTCCGACCAAGCCGTCCCCTTCTTCGTCTTGTAATACAATCCATGTCGATCCACAGAATCGTTGTAGACATAGATCTTCCGCCCCTCAGCATCCTGACCGTAATAACTCTTGGCGCGATAGTTGGGCAACTCCGGTTCCGCGACGGCAGCGGACCACGTCCTCCCTCCATCTGCACTCACCGACGAAAACGCCAGCGCCGGATTCAACGGACGCTCCCGAACCATGTCCGCCGTGCGCATTACCATCTTCAATTCCCCGGGCCGATCCCCCTGGTCGATACATCCCTCGTGAAGAAAGATATCACCGGTGGAGGGCATGCCCACATAGTCCGCCAACTTCCAGTGGAGGAGGCTCGTACTTTCCAAGACAAACTGTCGGCGATCCCCGAAAGGATCATGCCGTCGAGAATTCCGATGAGCCGGAAGCAGGTAATGCCAAATCCCCTCCCGTTGCACCGCCTCGATTCCCGCAACGATAATCAACGAACCCTGATAGCCCATGGCCAATTCAACATGGTGCCAAGAATAGCCGCCATCGGCCGTATAGGCCGCGCAGAGATCCGCGTTCTCGCTGTCGCGATAGTGCATGGGAGCCCGCATCACGAAGAGCCAGATCACATCCTGGCCCGGTGGTCGAAACAGCACGGAATTGTTGTAGGCGTATTGCACGCTTCCGTTTCGCATCTGATGGTCAAAGACCATGATCCGGGGACTCCAGGTGTCCCCCCCATCCCGACTGATGGAACAGACAATATCCCCCATATCGAGTTTTCGGCGCACCTGGAGACCGTACGCAACCACCAAATGCTGATCGCCCCATGACGCTATATGCGGTTCCCAAATCTTGTTGTAGGGCCCCGAGAGATCCAATTCATCGATGACCCGAACCCCTTCCACATCCCCCGTCGATCCGCCCCAGGCAGCAACCAAACTCCCCACCAATACACTCCAAGCAAGAATCATCCTCTTCATAAAATTCGCCTTCTCCGCCTCGTCTTTTTCTTAACCATCAACCTTAAACTCCCAGGCTCAGAGCCCCTGCACCGACCCCTTTTGAATTCGATACAAATGTCGATCGGTCCGGACAATCAGCGACCCCCTCACGATGGCCGGAGTCGCCATACACATCTCACCCAGGGGGTTGACCCCCAACAATTTGAAATCATTGCCCGCCTGAAACACGTAGGTGTCCCCCTCCTCGCTCAAACAGAACACCTTGTCATCATAGGCCCAAGGAGAAACGGTAAAGGCCACGCGCCCCCGCGGATTGACCCGCTGCTTGTCATAGATTTCCGCACCCGTGACCGCATCCCGACAGCTCAAGAACCCAAAGTCCCACAAGACATAGAACTTCTTTTTGTAGAGAAGCGGCGTCGGGTTGTAAGGGGCGGCATTGGTTTCCCGCCAGGCAACAAACTCGCTTTCTCGTTCGCCCTTCGCCATCGAGATATCACCGCTGGCACCCGGCCGGATCGCATACACCGGTTTGTTGATCGGCAATCGATCCCCCACATAACCCGCACAGACATACAGCAATCCATCCTCGGCAAACGGGGTCGGGATACAAATCGCGGACATCCCCTCGTATTCCCATAAGAGCTTGCCGGTCAAGTCATAGGAACGAGTTTTGTTCACCCCGGTCGTGATAATCTCCGTCCTCAATTCGTTCTTCCAGATGAACGGCGTCGAAAAATTGCTCGGCTCGTCCCGCGCTTCACGCCAGATTTCAGCACCGGTATACTTATTGTAAGCAGCAAGATAGGACTTGTCGTCCATGTTGTCATTGACGATGTAGACCCGGCCCTCATGAAGGACAGGGGAGGAGGAAGTCCCCCAACCCAGGCGGGTCTTGTAAGGCTCCCATGTGAGGTGCCATAGGGTAGTGCCGTCCAAATCCAGACAATACAACCCTTGATACCCGAAATAGACGTAGAGCCGCTCGCCATCCGTCGCGACGGTTTCCGAGGCGAACGAATTCTTCAAATGGACCGAGCTCCCGGGTGCCCCCGATTTCAATTCAGTCTTCCACAAAAGGGTTCCGTGATTGAAGTCATAGCACAACACCAACCAATGATGGTTTGCCTTGGGCGGATCGGGACGATCGCCGCCAAAATACAAACCTTTCTTGGGCGGCTCAACTTCGCCGTCGCTCACAACACTGGTGAAGAAAATCCGATCCCCCCACACCACCGGCGAGGACCATCCCAAGCCCGGAACGGATGTCTTCCAGGCGACATTGGTTTTCTCATCCCAGGTCTCAGGGAGCCCCGTCCCATCGACCCCTCGTCCCATCGCGCCCTCCCCCCGAAACTGGGGCCACTGCTCCTGACTCCAGACCCCCAACGTCAACCACCCGGCAACACTCAATAGAACAAATCGTTTCTTCATCATTCGCACCATGGATTCAACTCCCGATGCTAGCCCCGGAGCCACCGAATACAAGCCACAACCCTTGTCCTCACGGAGTCGTCGCCACCATGCTTACCGAGTTGCACTCCCCGGTTTCTTCTCCTCGAAGGCATTGATTTCTCTTGTCGGGACGCTAGCATTCCGGTGACATGAATAACCGGTTCATCTTTGTCTCGCTGGTCTTCAGTATCGGATGGCTTCCCCTTGGTTTCGCCGCCGAACTGGCCCAGCCCTTCGGGGTTGACTTTCCCCATCTTGACAGTGCCGCCACGGGCGAATGGTGGAAGGTCAATCAAACGGCTTCAGAGCCGCCTAGGCCCAACCGCAAGAACCTCATCGACGTCAATGTCCCCCGCGATCAAGTCGTGGCCTTTGCCGCCTATACCCACGATCGAGGCACCCTCAAACTCAGCGCCCAGCTCTTCCCTCTTCTCGAGGGGGAACCCCGCCGTGTGCGGCTTGAATTCAAGGAAGGGAACAACTGGCGCCAAGCGGCGACCGCATTGGTGACCTATCCCGGTTGGAGCGCTCATTTTAGAATCGATGGTTGGGACAACACCCGCAATGTTGCCTACCGTGTTCGGCACGGAGGCCAAGCGGCTTTCGCAGGATTGATCCGACGCGATCCCATAGAGAA
>DEAY01000484.1 GCA_002348345.1 Verrucomicrobia bacterium UBA2970 | reverse complement strand
ATGATCGCGATCACCACGAGCAACTCGATCAAGGTGAAACCACGGTCCGCGGAGCGCGCTGCATTCTCTCTTGTCACTTTCATTAACTTTCTAGTGGTCGTGCTGAACGCGGTCTACGCTATCGTATTAGAAACATCCATGCCAGATCTTAGATTATTTTACTTTACCGGGCTGATGACCTTCTCTTTTTGGCTCCAATTGTTCACCCGATAGATCTTGTTGCGAATCGGGACATCGACCCAGAGATCAAAGCTACTGGTATTGAAACGTTCCCTTCCGGATGAGCGGTATTGAATGGGATTCAATTGGCGCAGGGCCAATTGCTGCGATTTGATCGGACGATAGTCTTCCATAGCCCGCCCCCGGGAATCAAATCCAGAGAGGGCAGATGCGGGCCACTTCACCGGGGCGATCAGAAGGTTCACCTCGGCGAATTTGTTTCCAATCAGCGGTTCGAAATCAGATCCAGCCAGCTCCAAGAAGGAACGCGCCTGGCTAGAATTCCGCGAGGTATTCTGAATCCCATCCACCCCAAACACGCTCCGACAAACTTGCCGATTCAAGGCATCTCCGCCCTGATTGGATACGAATCCGCCATTTCGATAGACCGTTCCCGTTAACTCGTAAAAGAGCTGGTTCGTCACCGTATTGACGGCCCCGTTGGCAAATTTGGCATCGGGAGGAAACCCGCCGACCGCTGCCTTGTAGCTCTCAAGCGCGAGTTCAATTTCACGAAGCTTGCCCTGAGTTGCCGTGAGCTTTTTCTTGGTCGAGGCGACCGTTGCAATTCCCACAGTGAGACTGGCCAACACTCCGATGATTGAGATCACGACCAACAACTCAATCAGGGTGAAGCCACCTCCGCCTCGGCGCCCCACTCGGCCAAGGACGAACTCGTCCTTTAAGTTTTTCTGCAGCAATCTCATTTGTCTGTCTCAAAAAAGGGACCCCACTGTCAACTCAGCCCTCTCGCTCCGCATTCGCTTCTTCCTCGAACCATCTCCAATAACCGTTTTCAGTCACTTTTACGCCTATTCACCCGACATTCTTAGAAATATTCGTGCCAACTTTCTGACCTTCATCATTCCGTTTTGATCCCACTGTTCACGTTTCCCTGGTTCTCGAAGAAAGGAAATGGCCACCGGATGACCGACCGGTGGCCACAACCTGATTAAAGGTTTCGGCTCTTTTTACTGAGCCCCAAGCTGATCAATCAGCGAGATCAAAGGCAAAAAGAGTGCGATCACGATACTTCCAACGATCACCGCCAAAAACACGATCATGATCGGCTCCAAGAGAGAAGTCATTGCAGCGACCGCATTATCCACCTCCTCATCGTAGTTATCTGCAATTCGCATCAACATTTCGGGTAACGCACCCGTTTGCTCCCCAACATCTACCATGCTAATGACCATGGGAGGAAACACCTTGGACTGATCCAGCGGTGCTGTAATAGTCTCTCCCTCCTTAACACTCTCATGAACCATCGTCACGGCGTTACTCACGACCACATTGCCGGAAGTTTCACGAACAATCGTCAACGCCTGAAGGATAGGAACACCACTGCTTACCAGTGTACCGAGGGTTCGAGTAAATCGGGAGATGGCCACCTTGCTGACCACCGGTCCCAAGACTGGGAACTTCAACTTGAATTTATCAAAGAGCCACCGTCCCCATTTGAACTTAGTCAAGAGCTTCAGTAGGATAAACGCAGCAAATACCCCGGCAGCCACTCCCAAAAAGTTACTCTTAATGGTATCACTGATATTAAGTACGACTTGGGTAAAGGCGGGCAGGGCCGCCCCTTCCAACATGTCGGCAAAGATCTGCTTGAACTTGGGCACCACCACCACCATCAGGAGAATCAGAATACCACCCGCTACGGTCATGACCGCCGCAGGATAGAACATCGCTGCGATGACCTTTCCTTTGATCTTCTCCGCTTTCTCCATGAATTCGGCAAGTCGATTCAAAACCACTTCCAACACACCGCCAAGCTCTCCAGCCTTGACCATGTTGATGAATAGCTTGTTGAACGTCTTGGGATGTTGGGCCAAGCCCTCCGAAAAAGTGCTCCCCCCCTCGATACTATCTCCGAGGTCATTGATGATTCGCTTCAAGGTCGGATTCTTTTCCTGCTTGCCCAGAACCCTAAGCCCTCTCAAGAGCGGCAGACCGGCATCCACCAGCGTCGCCAACTGGCGGGTGAAGGTCGTCAGGATCTTCGGTTTCACCTTTCCGCCGAAACCGGGGATGGTGATGTTGATCCCCTTGCCCTTCTTCTTCTTCTTCGCCGCCTTCTTCTTGCCGCCTTTTGCCTTACCCGATGAAGCTTCCGTCACCTTGGTCGGAAAATACCCCATTTCCTTGAGGCGATTGATGGCCTGCTCCTGATTCGCCACGTCGACAGACCCTTTGGTCTCCTTCCCCCGCGAATCCATGGCAACGTAATTAAACTTAGGCATAATCGTATTTCCTATGTGTATTTCAGCACTTCATCCATGGTTGTCACGCCGTCAAAGACACTTCGGAGACCATCGTCCCGCAGCGTGATCATCCCTTCCTCGACCGCTTTCTGCTTCAACACCACGGACGGCGATCGATCATTGATCAAGGCACGAATGGCATCGGTGACCCGCAACAACTCAAAGATGCCTTTTCGCCCCCGATAGCCCGTATCATTACATTCGCCACAACCCCTCCCAAAAGCGAACGATTTGTCACTCATCTCGTCAGGAGAAACGCCGAGCTGATTCAGTTGCTGTTCCGTTGGTTCCAACGGAGTCTTGCACCGAGCACAAATGGTACGCACCAGGCGCTGCCCCATCACCCCCACCAGGGTGGAGGACACAAGAAAGGGTTCGACCCCCATATCAGTCAACCGGGTCACCGTGCCGGGCGCATCATTGGTATGCAATGTACTCAACACCAAGTGGCCTGTAAGCGAGGCCTGAATTGCAATCTGAGAAGTTTCCAGATCACGCATTTCCCCGACCATGATGATATCCGGATCCTGACGCAGAAAGGCCCGCAAGCCCGCGGCAAAGGTCATTCCGACCGATTCAATCACCGGCACCTGCATGATGCCTTCAATGTCAAACTCCACAGGATCTTCGACCGTTAATAATTTGTGCCCCGGACGATTCACCCGGCGCAAGCATGAATAAAGCGTCGTGGTTTTGCCACACCCAGTCGGCCCTGTGACCACGAAGATCCCATTGGGTTGATCAATTGCTTGCGCGGTAAACTCCAGAATCTCCGGGGGAAACCCCAACTTCTCCAACTCAAGGGTCACCGCCGTCCGATCCAAAACACGAAGCACCACCGACTCCCCAAAAGAAGTCGGAAGAGTGGACACACGCAAGTCAATCTGACGCCCTCCCAGATTTACCGAAATACGACCGTCTTGGGGAAGCCGGGTCTCGGAAATATTGAGGTTGGACATGATCTTGATGCGAGAAGCAATCGGACCCGCCATCGCCTTGGGCGGTGGGGACATCTCATAGAGGGCACCATCGACGCGATAGCGAATCTTGTACTCATTCTCAAACGGCTCGAAATGAATATCGCTGGCTCGGTCCTCTACGGCCTGGCTCAACACCAGGTTTACAAACCTCACGATGGGGGCCGTGTCATCGTCATCCTCCGAAATGACCAGCGCGTCCTCATCGACCTGAGAACCGCCGCTTTGTGAAAGATCATCGGCCTCGACACCGAGTTCGTCCAAAATGTCCGCAATTCCACTCTCAATATCAATTCCACCCGCCCCCGCTCCTTCGTAGGAGTTCATCAAGGCATTTTCAACCGCCTCGGGATCAGCCACGACCAACTGAATGGGATAGGGAATGACATAGCCCATCTCATCCACTTTCGAGGGGTCCAAAGGATCCGCCAATGCCACGTGCAACACCCCGTCTTCCATGGAAACGGGAACACACTGGTACGTTTTCGCGGTCTCATCGTTGATGATCTCCTTCAACTCGGGTGTCACTGTGTTTTCGTTAACATCCACGACCATTGCCCCCATATGATTGGCAATGGATTGAAGGAGCGTCGCCTTGTCGAGATGACCAAAATCCTGAACGACCCGAAAAGCGGACTTCCCACTCTTCGTCACCTCTTCGTTGACTTCCTCAAGCTGCAGATCATCCAGGAGCGCTTGCTCTTGGAGAAGGCCCAATAAGGGATTTGCGGCAAATTCTGACATAACCACTCTCGCTTCCGAATTACTCTTCCCCTTCCTCCGCCGCGGCCATGGCTTCCTGGACTTCCTGCAGCTTTGATAGGATCGTCGCGGGATCCTGAGCTTTCGTAATAACCTCCTCTTCGGAGATCATCCCCTGGGTATACTTGTCGAGCAGGAAACTATCGAGGGTCACCATCCCATATTTGGCACCCGTTTGAATATCCGAGTTGATTCGAAAGGTCTTGTTGTCGCGAATCAGAGCCGCGATGGACGGCGTGTTCATCATAATCTCGAAGACCGCCACCCGACCGGGTTTATCACTCCGAGGGATGAGCAGTTGAGAGATCACTGATTGGAGCACCGTCGACAGCTGAATCCGAATCATCTCCTGCTGGTTCGTCGGAAAGGCGTTCACCAATCGATCGATGGTTTTCGCCGCTCCCGTGGTGTGAAGCGTTCCAAACACCAAGTGACCCGTTTCGGCCGCAGTGATGGCCGCTTCAATCGTTTCCAAATCACGCATCTCCCCCACCAGGATCACATCCGGATCCTGACGGAGCGCCCGGCGCAAGGCCTCACCAAAACTGGGCACATCGACGTGAACCTCGCGCTGGGTGATGACCGATTTTTTGTGGGTATGGTAGTACTCAATCGGATCCTCAACCGTGATCAAATGGGCATCCTCACGCTCCTCGTTCAAAATGTTGAGCATCGAAGCCAGGGTCGTGCTCTTGCCCGACCCGGTAGGACCCGTCACCAGAACCAAGCCACGCGGCTTGTAGAGCAACTCCTTTATCGAGGGCGGGATTCCGATCTGCTCCATCGTCAGGAGATCGCTGGGAATCTGACGAAGGACCATGGCAAAATCCCCTCGCTCCTTAAACACACTCACCCGGAACCGAGCTACTTCTCCCAAAGCGAAGGCAAAGTCAGCACCTCCTTTTTCGCGGACCGATTGGATATGATCCTCAGAGGTGATACTCCGCATCAACTCCTCAGAATCTTCCTTTGACAGAGCAGGCCCCTCGACCTTGTGGAGCGTCCCATGAACCCGAATCGCAGGCGGGATCCCCACCCGAATATGCAGATCCGATGATCCTTCAGCGACCATCAACTGCAACAAATCTGACATCTGATACGACATAATGACTTACCAATATCCCTGAAATTCCCTCTGTTTCATCAATCAATCCTCTTCACCCCAGCCTACGCATCGTCACCGACCGTCACTCGCAACACTTCCTCCGTCGTCGTCAAACCAGCGATCACCTTGCGGGCTCCGTCCTCTCGGAGGGTGGTCATCCCCAGTTCCCGGGCCTTCGCCCGCAACACCGAGGAAGGCACCTGATCGAAGACAAGCTTGCGTGCGGCATCATCCAGCACAAAAACCTCAAAGATTCCGAATCGTCCCCGGTGTCCTGTGTTGTTACACTTCCCACACCCTTTGCCCTTCATGTATTTTGGATCCGTCACAGTGGCGGGATTCCCCCCGATACTCTCAAGTTCCCCCGCCGCAGGCTCATAGGGAGCCTGGCAGGCCGGACAAAGCTTTCTCACGAGGCGCTGGGCCATCATGGCTCGGGTCGAAGAGGCCACCAAAAAAGGCTTGATCCCAATGTCCACCAAACGAGTCACGGCGCTTGGGGCGTCGTTCGTGTGAAGGGTCGAGAACACCAAGTGACCCGTGAGCGACGCGTTAATGGCGATCGTCGCGGTTTCCAAGTCACGAATCTCACCAAGCATCACGATATTGGGCGACTGTCGAAGCATCGCACGAAGGGCACGGGCAAACGATAACCCCACCGCTTCATGGACTTGAACCTGATTGATCCCATCCAACTGATACTCCACCGGATCCTCCACCGTGATGATTTTGCGGTCAGGTCGGTTAATAAAGTGAAGACAGGAGTATAGCGTCGTGGTCTTTCCCGAACCAGTGGGTCCCGTCACCAGGAGAATTCCATCGGGAAGACCGATCAACTTTTCAAACGTCGCTTTGTCGTCGGCGAAGAACCCGAGTTCGGAAAGCCCCAGGCGCAGGCCGGACTTATCAAGAATACGCATGACGATGCTTTCCCCATGTGTGGTGGGAATACAGCTCACACGCAAATCGATCGTTTTGTCCTCCCCAACGCCCGTATTAATACGACCGTCCTGGGGGATGCGCCGCTCCGAGATCGACATGTTCGACTGAATCTTCAATCGAGAAATCACCGACCCTTGAAGACGTTTCGGAGGGCTGTCGACCTCATGGAGCACCCCGTCGATGCGATAGCGCACCCGAAATCGATCGGCCATCGGCTCGAGATGGATATCGGAGGCGCGCGAGTTGTAGGCATCAATGATGATTTGACTCACCAGCTTAATGATCGGAGCGTCCGCCTCGACTTCGCCACCCTCATCCTCCGCCAACGCACCCAGCGTCTCGATCTCGACTTCCCCTTCGGTGATATCCTGAATCATCTTGCTCACCGAGTCATCGCCTCGCTGAACCCCACCGGCATAGTAACGGGAAATCGCATCTTCAATCTCTTGCTCACTGGCGACCCGGATTTCAATCTGCTTTCCGAGCGCGACCTGGAGCCCATCAATGAGCTCCAAGTCCGAAGGCTCACTCACCGCCATGGTGACTGAATCATCGGACGCGTATACCGGCACCGCATTGAAACGTTTCACGACGTTCCTTGGAACCGCCGAGATGACCTTGTCCTCAAGACTCATCGCCCCCAGTTCAATGACCTCAGCCCCGGCATGGGCCGCCTTGGCCATGGTGATATTCTCACCCATGAGCTCGCCCCGGGCGATGAGCGAATCCAAGACCCCTTCCCCGGCCGATTCCGCATCGGGACGCACCTCATCCACCTGCTCGGTGGTGAGCAGTCCCATATCGATCAGAGAATCGATTAAATAATCGTCTTTTACGGCCACAGTAGTCCTAAAGGCTAAGAATTAACCCCTTCCTAAAAGAGGGGAGATGGGCGGATTCTATCGGTGAACATTCGATTGTCAAATGCTGACGTGCCAATCTCGGGCTTCTTGGGAGGCCATTGAGAGTCCTTCCCAACCGTGAGGAAAAAAGAAACGAAGGCGCCCCCATCCCATCAATAGGCCAGATCACTCCTTTTTCTTCCAAGGCATCTCAGGAAATTTCTCGGGCGTGCGATAGGGTTTCTTCTCCGGCTTCACCAAAGAGAGCTCCGACTCCGTAGTCCCCCCAGGCTCCCCTGGCGGCTCAAGGTTTCCCTTCCATGAAGCAATTCGTGCTTGCAACCCGTGATGTTCCGCTTTGGCCTTTTCTCCCTTGCGCATGTAAAAGAGAGAGAGATTGGTGTGAACGAGTTGTTCATCCGGCCGCAACCCTTCAGCCTTGTGCCCCTCGATAATCGCTCGATCGAAGTGACCTTGACGACAGAACGCCATCCCTAGGGAAAGTCGGGCATCAAACAATTCGCCATCTTCAGCCAGCAACCCCTGAAGAATCTCAATCGAGCCCGAGTAGTCGTTTTGGCTAAAGCGGTACATCGCCTCGTCGTAACGTTCCTGTTGGTCGCCTGTCACGACGATATTCTCTCCCGAATCCCAGCTGTTTGGCCACAAAGAATCCCTTCCACTACGGGTTTTCTTTTCTGGTAAGATTCCAACCATCGAAAAACGGTTTCGAAGTGCCGAAAACCCTTCCGGCACCAAGTTTCTGGCAATCACCGTTTTAATCAGATAACAAAAAAAGAATCCAACTTGTTATTAGTTTTGCTTATATGCAACCATGTCATCCGATTTTTATCCGGTTAAGCCTAAAGAGAACCCAAGAAACGCCGAAGGCCTAATTGATGACCAAAATCATCCGAAATGGGTGATTTTCACAATAATTACTGGACAGGTTTTGAAGCATAACCGTATGTTCCACTGATATTTGCATCAGGATCGTTAATGGGTTTTGACATAGAATGAGTGAATCCACTGAGGCTGCCCCGGCGGAGGGCAGTTCTTCCAAAATCTCCCCCATCACGGAAGCGGTCATTCGGATCGCTGGTAACTCCCAAGACGGCATTCAATCCATCGGAGGTTTCCTAGCCCGGCTCGCGGGTCGAAGCGAGCAGGAGGTCATGACCTTCATGACCATTCCCTCCACGATCTCGGGGGGTCCGTCTATCTTCCAGGTGAGAATCGGCTCCGGTGAAGTGCTCACAGCGGGAGATGAGGCGGATGTCCTGCTGGCATTCTACCAACACTCTTACGAGAAACATATCGACTCGCTCAAGGATGGGGGAGTCGTCCTATACGATTCTGATCACGTCGAACCCAATGACGAGTGGCGGGATCAATACCATCATGTGGGAGTGGCGATCACGAGCCTGACCGTCGAGGCCATCGGAGGGACGGCTCGGGACAAGGGGAAGAATATCTTCGCTCTCGGATTGATCGCCAACACCTTCAGTTTGGATGTTGACAAGCTCGAAATCTTGATTCGAGAACGATTTCGCGGCAAAGCCGAGAGCATTACGGTTAACGCGCTGAACGCGTTCCATGCCGGCTATCAATATGAGCTGGGCAACGTCCTGGAAACCTTTCGGTTCCACGACAGCGAGCAACGTACCCGAGACCAGCTCGTTATGACTGGGAACGAGGCCCTTGGTTATGGGCTTCTAGCTGCGGGGGTCCGTTTTGGAGCGGGCTACCCGATCACTCCCTGGTCTGACATCATGGAACTCCTCCGGCGCGAATTGCCGAAATACGGGGGCACCTTTGTTCAATGCGAGGATGAAATCGCCTCGGTGTCGACCGCCATCGGGGCCAGTTACGCGGGACGCGTCGCCGTGACCGGTTCGAGTGGCCCTGGGATTTCCCTGAAAACCGAAGCACTGGGTTGGGCGATCATGGCGGAAATGCCCCTCGTGATCATCGACGTGCAACGTGGAGGCCCCTCCACGGGGATGCCGACGAACGTCGAGCAATCAGACCTCCTCATCGCATGCTATGGGGGTCACGGGGACGCACCCCGAGTCGTCCTGGCCCCGCAAAACGTCGAGGATTGCTTCACGACAGCAATCGAGGCCGTGAATATCGCCCGCAACTACAACGTGCCTGTCATCATCCTGACGGATCAGGCGATCGCGACACGAATCGAAGCCTTCGACGAACCAGACCTGAAGTCCGTTTGTCAGGATCTCTCACCCACCTTCGATGCCGTGGCTGAGCATCAACCCTACGACCTGAATCATCAAAGTGGAACGCCACAACATCTGCCCCCCGGCACCCGAATCGCCAGCGGGAAGTATCCGGTGGTCACCGGTCTGGAGCACGATGAAGCCGGACACCCCACGGCCTCGCCCAAATTGCATCTTCAGATGACGGCCAAGCGTCGGAACAAACTTCGAGATCTGGCTACCACCTTCCCGACCCAGGAGATTTATGGCCCTCCCGAGGGCCACGTACTCCTAGTGGGATGGGGGTCGACCATGGGCCCGATTCGGGAGGCAGTCGACCGGGCCCGCAAAGAGGGGGATAGTTTTTCAGCCATCCATATTCGCCACATTAGCCCCCTCCCCAACGGCCTCGAAGAAGTGTTCGCTGGCTTCAGCCACGTCTTCGTCGTCGAAATGAATGACGAAGGCCTTTACGGCTATGGGCAACTCGCAACCCTACTTCGATCACGTTACTGTGACCGCAAGATCCGCAGCATCACGAAAACCGATGGACTGACCTTCAAAGTCAAAGAGATTCTCAGCCGAAGTCGCGCCCTCATTCAATCACCCTAACCCCTTAGTCTTTCACGATTCTTCTCAACCGGGAATCCTACCATGAGCGAACCATCGTCGAACCTCACCGCTCGAAGCGGCAACCTCGTCACCGTGCCGCCGCTCGCGGACGAAGATCGCAAGCCTCTCAAGAAAAAGGACATCGCTGCCGACCATCCCACCTGGTGCCCCGGTTGCGGTGATTTTTCAGTTCTCGCACTCTACTTCAAGCTGATCGAACGTCGCGGCATCTGGCACGAGAAGGTGACCACGGTCGCGGGTATTGGCTGCTCGAGCCGGTTTCCGTATTTTGTCCAGGCCCATGGGGTTCACTACATCCACGGACGGGCCCTTCCCTTTGCCTCGGGCGTATCGCTTTCCCGTCCCGATCTTCACGTGTTTGTTTTCGGAGGCGATGGCGACGCATTTTCAATCGGAGGCAACCACCTGAACCACACCGCAAGGAAGAACATCAAGATGACCTACGTCATCATGGATAACTTCGTATATGGACTTACGAAGAAGCAAACCTCTCCGACCTCCCCAATTGGTTTCAAGAGCAAGACCGACACGATGGGATCGAAGGATCGCCCCATCAATCCGATGAAACAACTGGTGGCAGCCGGGGCAAGTTTTATCGCCCGAACCACCAGCACCAATCCCAAGCATCTTCTCGATATTATGGAGAAGGCAATGGATCATGACGGCTTCAGCGTCATTGAATGCCTTAGTGAATGTGTTGAGTTCTACGCCGGAGCATTCGATGCCTCAAATCCGAGAAAAGGGGGCGAATTCAAGGAAGTGCCCGCCGATCACGACGTCACCAACGAAGAAGCGGCCTATCAGCTCGCAGCCGACCCGTTCCCTGGCTATTTCGGAATCTTTTACCAGGAGAATCGCCCCACCAAGAATGCCAATGAAACGGCGATCATCGAGTCAGCGCGATCGAACGTGGGCGAAAAACAGGATTGGGAAATCCTGCAGGCCACATTCAATCGAATGAAGTAAGAGAGGGCATTCCAGAGCTTTTCCACTGCCAACCACCCGTCTCGCCTCACCAACCGGTGGGGCGTTTTGCGTCACCCCCATCAACAGCGCCGTTCAATCCCCGTGCCGCACATTCACGAGAAAATTGATTTCACCGTCGCGGTCTTCGTGGTGCATGGGGACAAGGTCGTCCTCGTCCATCATCGCAAACTCAATCAATGGCTCCCCATCGGGGGCCACATCGAACTCGACGAGGATCCCGAGGCGGCAGCGCTTCGAGAGACCAAGGAGGAATCCGGATTGGATATCGAACTCGTCGGAGAGCGGCCACCAACCGGCGGCGAGGGAACGCGCGCGCTCATCGCACCCCGTTTCTTAGATATTCACCGAATCAATCCAGGACATGAACACATCGGAATGATCTACTGGGCTCGACCAAAAAGCCAAACGCTCACCCTTTGCTCGGAGGAGCACCATGCCATTCGATGGTGTTCCAGGGACGATCTTCAATCGCTGAGCCCTCCGGTATCTCAGGCGATCCGTTGGTACTGCCTTCAAGCCCTGCAAGAACTTGCCTCCTCCCAGGGGGAGTAATCCCTCCCTCGACTGGACCAACTCAGGAGCTTGGAGGGTCCGTCTGGGAACGGCTTTGGAAGGTCCCGGCAGGCACCAGCAACCAGACACGCTCGTGGAGATAATAGACAAAGAATTTTGCGAAGAACTCGATGCCACCGATCTTCAGGGCCAGGGACATGTCCCCGGTCGTCGCCCAGGCTATGGTCATGGTGGTACCGGTCGCCAAGAACCGCCAGGTCAGGCCCTTCAACAAACTTCGAACATGGGATTCTCGATCCGCACCCGCAGATTTCATAAGGCGCGACTCTGGAATGTCTCCAGCAGCACATCAAGCCCAAAAGCCCGCTAGACCCTTCGAG
>DEAY01000457.1:4150-4454 GCA_002348345.1 Verrucomicrobia bacterium UBA2970 | reverse complement strand
TGGCATTACCCTCATTATCATCATGGAGGTGCCTCGCCGCACGGAGTGATTCGCAAGGGCAGGTATCGTCTTATCGAACATTTTGATGGAACGCCGACGGAACTCTACGATATTGAGCGGGACCTCGGCGAGACCGTCAACCTGGCTTATGCCTTGCCTGAAACATCTCAAGAATTGTTGGAAGAGCTTCGCCGATGGCGACGTGAGGTCGGCGCGCAAATGCCGACCTTAAATCCAGATTTCGATCCGGATCGGGTGCACGAATCGATGTTCTTTCATCAGTATCAGGAATTCATGCAGACAA
>DEAY01000457.1:0-3753 GCA_002348345.1 Verrucomicrobia bacterium UBA2970 | reverse complement strand
CCCCGCTGCGGGCCAGCCCAATTTAAATGTCTGTGGAATCCAACGCGATGCTTTGGAACGGGACCGATCAATCCAAGCCAGTGATGGTCTCGAGGACAAAGGGCCTGATGCGCACTGTTTTCGCATGGAGGTCGATGACGATGAGATCAAGGTTTTGGTCGCCGTTGTTGATATCGACAACTTGTTTGATTTCGATCTTTTCACCCTTCCGTCTCCAGAGTCCAACCGCGTTGCCGTGGAGCATTGGGCCTTCATCCGGAAAACCCCGCCCGGTGGTTTGGCAAAAGCCTTTTTCTGCATCGAACGATTCCAATCGATAAGAACAAAAGACACTGCCATACCGGCCCCCAGGGCCTTCACAATCGATTTCGATTGTCGTTGAAGTTTGCTTCACGTTGGTAACGGTGAAGTGAATGTCATCCGCCTGCCTTAGTTTTAGATTCATACCATCATTAGTTGGCCGAAGATTGGTCGGGGATTCAACTCAATAATGCTCCGTAACCCAACTGTCTTGCTTCCGTGGTGACACCTCAGGCCCTTGGGAAGGGTCGCCCGTTTACGTCAAAGCATTTAATGCCCCTGCTTCTCAGAGAATCTGAGATTGCATTCCATTTACTCCTGGTAGTCGCCCGTCGAATTTGTTTCCCGAGGAGCATCATGGCCTTGGTGTAATTGGACCCCCATCAAGAAGATAATCGACCAACAATCGATTTCCGTTTTTGTCAGATTGAATAAATCGACACAGGTCCCGATTGGTGAATCACGAGGTAGCCGGTCGATATTCAGGCCGTGTGCGATCACTTTTTAACCTGTTTTCCGCGGTTCAGAGCTCGCGATTGACCGTTTCCTGCGTGGAGGTCTTCCTGTTATGCGATCCATTGCTCCAAATCATGAGTGTTTCGTTTTTTCAATTTGATTCGTTCGGCATCCGTGCTGCTGGGCTGAGCGGCTGGAGGGAGCATACAGCTCCGAGCATAGGGCAAGGTAGGACGCCTCTGAGTCTTACCGGTCAAATTCCCTCGCAAAAAAAGAGTAGGGGTGTGGTGTAAGAGGCCAGTCGAATCATGAGAGCCGAAAAAGGAAGCGTGGTCCCAGGGCACGGACGGCTGGCCGAAACGCCAATCCCGGTGGGCATCCAATCCAAATGTGCGTGGGATGGGCAATGTGTGATTAGGGAAAGCAGAATAAAATGGTAATGATTAGAAACGAACAGTCCGTAACTCGCTTCAGGCGATTTCGTCATGCGTTGGCCTCAATGGGGTTCTGGAGCTGCATGGCAACCATGGTGGTGGGGCAATCGTCAAGCGAGTCGACGCCCTCCTCGAAACTCTTGGAAGCAATAAAGTCTGGGAAGTTCGGAGTCAACTCGCTCCTGAGGTATGAACGTGCCGATCAGGATGCGTTTGGAGGAGGACTTGACCCCAGGGAGTCCAACGCGGTGACCCTTCGGACTCGGTTGGGCTATACGACCGGGAGTCTTTATCACTTCAAAGGGATGCTCGAATTCGAGGATGTGACGATTCTTGGCAATGAGAATAATTTCAATCAAGCGGGGCTCAATCCGGCCGCTGCTGATCGCACCGTTGTGGCCGATCCTGAAACGACGGAGGTGAACCAGGCATGGATCGCCTATGAAAACTATGACACGATCGCCAAGTTCGGCCGGCAAGTCATCGTTCTGGACAATTCCCGCTTTGTCGGGGATGTGATATGGCGACAGAATCAACAGACTTATGATGCTGTTTCTTTGAAAAACACAGGGCTCCTATCGGATACCAGCCTGTTTTATTCATACATCTTCAACGTGAATCGGATTCTTGGAGATGAGCATCGCTTCGGTGATTTTGAATCTGAAAGCCATGTGTTCAATGGGTCCTATTCTGGATTTGAATACGGAAAGTTGACGGCATATAGCTATTTGTTGGACTTGAAGAATAGCCCTGCTAACTCCTCGGCGACTTATGGTGGTAGCTTTGTTGGCTCAGCACCGGTCGCTAAAGACCTGTCGGTGGACTACCGGGCTGAATATGCCTACCAGGAGGACTACGGTAACAACCCAATCGGCTATGATGCCGATTACTACCACTTGTCCTTGGGTGGGAAGTATAAAAAGGTCAATGCGGGAGTCGGGTTCGAGGTGTTGGGGAGTGAGGCTGGCAGGAAAGGCTTTGTGACGCCTCTGGCAACCCTGCACAAATTCAATGGGTGGGGGGATGCCTTCCTATCCACCCCTGCAGATGGGTTGGAGGATCTTTACTTTTGGGTAGGGGGGACGCTTCCGGGAAATGTTCCGGTCAGAGCCATATACCACGATTTCTCAGCCCAAGAGAGCGGAAGGGATTATGGTCACGAGATTGATCTCATTGCGACACGCAGTTTCGGCAAGCATTTCAAGGCACTCATCAAATACGCACTATACGAAGAGGGGCGCGATGGGCGGGCCGGGAGAAACATCTTGTGGGTCCAGGGAAATGTCATGTTCTAAACGCCATCCTGGTAGCCAATGGAAACGGGTTTTTCGTTTCCGGTGGTGATCCGAAAAGCGTTTTCTTGCCACCTGGGCCGCCCCCGCTCTACGCGGGGGCTTTTTCGTTCATCGTGACAACGCCCGCCCGATGCCTGCGTGGATTTTTACTCTTCCCGGTATTTGGACGGTGACATGGTTCAATTCAATCCGTCGTAAAGAGGGTGTTTTCGCAGGTTCTCGGTTTGAAGCGCCAGTCATTGACAGGATGGGTTGCAGAGGGGCGAGTGTCATGCTCCGCTTTGTCTTTTTGCATCTTAAGGCAAGCACCTAGTGAGGTGCGGTGGGGGGTGAGAAGCCCTCTAGGTTAGTTTTGTATAATCCTGTTCACCCGAAGGGGTCCCGTCATCTTGGAAAATGAAGGAGATCTTACCCTCCTTTGAAAAAGTCCGGCTTAAGATCTCCGAATCATTCAAAAGTGGGGCGATGTGAAGTGTTCATCATGAAAAAAAAAAACCACACCGGAGGCCAGTTTCACGCTCCATGACAGGCATCGAATCGAAAAATTGAAACAATTATATGAAATTCTTGATATGAGTATCTGCTTATATCCAGGCGATACCGCAGAAAAACGCCCGAAAACCAAACTGTATGAAATCGATGCAACCATAACATGAATTCTGCGATTCATTGTCGGCATGTCAGGTGCTCTTGGAGGTGCGAACGGTCTAGAGTAAATCCAACACTTTTATGAAGAATTCTGCGTCGCTTAATCCCAATAGAAACGTCCTACGAATAGACATGCGAAACCGGTTGTTCCGTCGGTGGTTCATCAATTCACACTGGCCGAGATTGACGAACTCACTTCTCCTGATCGGTGTCTTTTTCATATGTGGCGTGGGGCACTCTCTTCAGGCGGAGCTTCTTGATGTTGAAAAAGACGAACTTGTTTTTGGCTTTATCAAGCTGACTGATTGCGCGCCGCTCGTGATCGCGAAGGAAAAGCTCTTCTTCGAGGATGAGGGGTTGGATGTCAAACTCGAGGCTCAAGCGAATTGGAAGATTCTTCTGGATCGAGTGATCAGCGGTGAGCTGGATGGTGCCCATATGTTGGCCGGTCAGCCGATCGGAGCCACGATCGGGTTTGGCACCCAAGCCCATATCATTACCCCTTACAGCCTAGACTACAATGGCAACGGTATCACCGTGTCCAACGATCTATGGGAAAAGATGCAGGAAGTGGATCCCAGTCTTGATGTTCCGCAGCCAAAGCATCCGATTTCGGCAGA
>DEAY01000038.1:2741-3515 GCA_002348345.1 Verrucomicrobia bacterium UBA2970 | reverse complement strand
CCTCAAAAAAGTGCCCCGATCAGGGAGTGTCTGTCGTGTTGGTTTTCATGGTCATGTTGATGTGACTGTTTCTAAAACTTATGGGAAGCAGGAATAAGAGATTTGAGGTCACTTGGAGGAATCGGGTTTCCAGAGGTAGGCTCGGCACCCTGTAGTAGTGGGCGGTTACCTTGTTGTGCAATTCAGCGATAGTCTTTCGCAAGTGAGCGGTAGCTTAGAGTTGTTTTATAGAGGAATGTTGGTTTCACATGGTCTTGCAGCATGTTCCTTGGGTGATTACCAGTTGAATGGATACGGCTGCTGAGGTTGCCTAGTTTCTTGATTAGAACGAGAGCATAGGTCCTGTTCTCGGAGGGAGAATATGGGGGAGCTTAAAAAGCCAAACGAAGGATGAGATCAATCGGCTTATCCCAAACGACATGGGCTGGTTGATTGAATCGGTCCCCCAGGGGCACGTCAGGTCTGGTCTGGCGTGTCCTTTTTCCTTGTGGTGGCTGCGGCCAAGAGCACTTGCCTAAAACGAGCAACCGAATCCGTAGGGATTTTATCGATTCGTCCATTCTTTTATACTGCCAGGACAAAAACCGCCGCCTAGAAAACTGAACCCTAACGAGCGGGAGGATTTGAATAACGCAAACCCTCGAAATGAAGCAAAAGCGACATAAGTCAGAAGAAATCATTCGATTTCTCCGCTGCAATATGTTCTCTGCCACCCCAAACTATTCAGATACATCCTTGGAACTCAGCCCGTCAATCATCAGCATCCTCGCTGCT
>DEAY01000038.1:953-2348 GCA_002348345.1 Verrucomicrobia bacterium UBA2970 | reverse complement strand
CTTAGAGAATCCCGCGTCCATTTTTCTCAGGACTGATCACGAAGGCTTGCCTTCCTGTTTTCCTCAGAATAAACGTTCTTCCAGACCTTCGTAACGAGAACAAGCTCGACTGATTTATGCCGACCACCGAATCCCAACCTGCCCCCTCCGCCGAGTCCTCCGTAAAAGATCGATACGCGGCCGCTGCCCAGGTCCGTGAAGCGGCTCTCTGTTGCCCGGTCGACTACGATCCCGGCTACCTCAAATTGATTCCCGAGGAGGTGATCGCCAAGGACTACGGTTGTGGCGACCCGTCAAAGTATCTCCAGCCGGGTGAAACCGTCCTGGATCTTGGCAGCGGCACCGGAAAGATCTGCTTCATCGCCTCCCAGGTCGTCGGAGCTTCCGGAAAGGTCATTGGTGTGGATATGACCGAGGACATGCTGGAGGTCGCCAACCGCAATGCGCCGATCGTCGCCGAGGCCGTGGGCTACGCCAACGTTGAGTTTCGCAAGGGACGCATCCAGGACCTCGGCCTCGATCTCGACCGTCTCGATGAGGTGCTCCGCGCCGAACCGGTCAACGACATCGCCTCATTCCTGGCCGCCAATGAGCGCGCGGCCCAGCTCCGCCACACGCATCCACTCATCGCGGATGAATCCGTTGACGTGGTGGTCTCCAATTGTGTGATCAATCTCGTGGCGGCCGAGGACAAGGTGCAACTCTTTGACGAGATTTTCCGCGTGATTCGCGTCGGGGGACGGGCGGTTATCTCGGACATCGTCAGCGACGAACCCGTGCCCGAAGCCCTCCAACAAGATCCCGAGCTTTGGAGCGGTTGCATCAGCGGTGCTCTGACCGAAAGCGATTTCCTCCAAGCCTTCGCCGCCACTGGATTTCACGGTATTGAACTTGTCAAGCGCGACGCCAAACCCTGGCAGGTCGTCGAGGGGATCGAGTTTTTCTCCGTCACGGTTCAGGCCCACAAGGGCGCGGATACGGGGTTCCAGGCACCCTTGGACCGACACCAGGCGGCCATTTATCGCGGCCCTTTCCAAGGGGTTCTCGACGATGGCGGCCAATGGCTTGAGCGTGGCCAACGCCAGGCCGTCAGCGACCAGACGTTCGAGCGACTCCGGCAGGCCCCTTATTCGGAACATTTCTATTTGCTATCGCCAAACCCTCCGATTCCCGAAGCCGATGCCAGCCCGTTCGTGGCTGATAGCGGAAGGGTCCGATCTCCCGAACAAACGAAAACAACGAGCGGGGTGACAACGCCTCCAAGCGATTGTTGCAGCCCCGAATCCGGCTCTTGCTGCTGACCACTGGATAGGCTGCAAGCCGCTATAATCCATCGTGTTTGGGTGAAGCCGATTGATTGCTTCGCCACAAGATCCTCCCCAAGAGGTTTCTGCT
>DEAY01000038.1:0-583 GCA_002348345.1 Verrucomicrobia bacterium UBA2970 | reverse complement strand
TCGGATCCACCCTCCCTGCGTGAGTTGTTGCAAAGAACGCACAACCGGATGGGTTTGTGCTCCTTGACGATACTGGGCTGGATCGCTGCGAGCGATGGCCGGGTCTCGGCCGATGAACACAGTGATTTGGTTCGGATTGCCAGTGCTCACGGTCTTCCTCACATGACATCAGTCATTGTAGCTCTGGCAGAGGCGGCCCGGGATGCAGATATTCAGATCGCCAGTGAGTATCTGAGGGATCATCTGGAGGGAGTCAATCGCGGGCTATTCCTTGATTTGGCAATTTGCATGGCCATTAGAGACGGTCTTCTCGCGACTCCAGAAAACTATATCCTTCAATACCTTGCCGATTTGCTTGGTTTCAGCCGAAGGGCACTGGAGAAACAATACTGGAAGGCGACCAATCGGCGTTTCCCGGATCCGGCCGATACCAGTTCGGTCAGTTGGTGGGAGCAAACAGAGGCACGGCAGCAAAGACAAGAGTGGGAACGATCGCGGGACTCGAAAGGGCGGACTGGACGAACAGCCCCCTCACCTTCGAAGAGACAACAGGCGCTGACGACTCTCGGACTGGAGGAGGGTG
>DEAY01000481.1:8006-9040 GCA_002348345.1 Verrucomicrobia bacterium UBA2970 | reverse complement strand
TGGGTGAGTTATCCGGAAATGGTCAAACTGGCCGAGGCCAACCCAGTCATTTTGCCGACATCAGACGAGACGGAATTCAAAGTGACTCCCGCCCAACTTGAGGCGGCGATTACCGACAAGACCCGGCTCTTTATTTTGAATTCACCGAGCAATCCGACCGGAATGGTTTATACGCCCGAGGAGATCAAGGCATTGGGCGATATCTGTGTGGCCCGTGGCGTCTATATCATGAGTGACGAGATCTACGAGCGGTTGATCTACGGGGAGACGGTCCATCGCAGTGTCGCGACGTTTTCCGAGGCCCATCAGGAGCGGACCATTATTGTTCACGGATTTGCCAAGGCCTGGTCGATGACCGGGTGGCGCCTGGGATTCTTGGCGGCGCCGGCACCGGTTGCCAAAGCCATCAACGCGATGCAAAGTCATTCCACCAGTAATCCAACCTCCTTTGCTCAGGTGGGGGCCGTAGCGGCATTGAAGGGATCCCAAGCCCATCTGGACCAATGGTTGGTGGCCTTCGATCGTCGGCGAAAGACGGCGCTGGATCGATTGAGGGCGATGAAGGGTGTTTCTTGTGTCGAACCTCAAGGAGCCTTCTATCTCTTTCCGAATATCGCTGCTACCGGCATGAAGTCGGCCGAGTTTTGTGAACGCTTGCTGGCGGAGCAACAAGTGGCGATGGTGCCTGGAGTGGCCTTTGGCTCGGATGATTGCCTTCGACTGAGCTACGCCACGGGTTTGGAGAATATCGAGAAAGGCCTCGACCGGATGGCGTCGTTCGTCGAGTCAATATAGGGGTTCATGCCCACTCGCCGTCAGTTCCTTTCTCGCATGCCCTTCGGCGTGTTAGGGCTGCCCCATGTCCTCGATTCGATTCATCTTCAAGCAGACCGGTCGCCATCGGCGCGGGTGGATTTGGTGATCATTGGAGGCGGTCTGGGAGGCTGCGCCGCGGCTCTGGCCGCCCTTCAACAAGGACGGACGGTGGTGATGACCGAAACGACCGATTGGATCGGCGGGCAGCTCACGAGTCA
>DEAY01000481.1:0-7689 GCA_002348345.1 Verrucomicrobia bacterium UBA2970 | reverse complement strand
GCGGGCAGCTCACGAGTCAAGGGGTTCCGCCGGACGAACATCAGTGGATCGAAACGCATGGAGCGAACGCCTCTTATCGGATGCTTCGAAATGGCATTCGAGACTATTATCGGCGACACTTTCCGCTCAATCCATCGGCCCGGGCCGATGCCTTTTTGAATCCAGGCCAGGGATCAGTATCGCGCCTTTGCCACGAGCCCCGAGTCGCCTTGGCGGTACTGCTCAATCAGTTGATGCCTTATCTCAGCAGTCGTCGCCTCCAGCTCTTGCTGGAACATGACCCGCTGAAGGCCGAGTTGGAGGAAGACCGCGTTGCGGCTGTGTCGGTCCGAAGCCGGCGATCGGGTGGGGTGCGCTGGTATGAAGCCCCCTATTTCATCGACGCGACGGAGCTGGGAGACCTTCTGCCGTTGACCAAGACCGAGTTTACCACGGGAAACGAGGGTAGAGAGAAGACCGGCGAGCTCCATGCTCCCCAGAAGCCTGATCCCCTGAACCAACAGGCCTTTACGTGTTGCTTTGCCATGGATCATTTGCCGGGGCAAGACCACACCATTCCCCGACCGGAGACCTACGATTTCTGGCGATCCTACGCCCCCTCCCTCGAACCCGAATGGCCTGGGAGGTGGCTCGATTTTGTTTACACCCACCCCCGGTCGGGTGAGCCCAAGCGACTGGGGTTCAATCCTTCCGGAGGGCCGCATGGTGGCGTGATCAACCTGTGGACCTACCGGCGGATTGCCTCGGCCCATCAATGGGCCGGTGCGAGCGATATCTGCCTGGTGAACTGGCCTCAGAATGACTACCTCGAGGGACCCTTGGTAGGCGGGTCGCCCCAAGCCATGGACGACCATGTTGAGCGGGCGAAGGCGCTGAGTCGCTCCCTCCTGTATTGGCTTCAGACCGAGGCACCTCGATCCGACGGCGGCGTGGGCTATCCAGGGCTTCGACTCCGCCCGGATGTGATGGGGACCGAGGACGGAATGGCGAAGTATCCCTATGTTCGGGAATCCCGCCGGATCAGAGCCAGACTGACCGTGACGGAGAAACATTGCGGCCGGGAACAAATCGAGGCGGAAACGGGAAGGCGAGGCCTTGCGGCCCGGTTCCAGGATTCGGTGGCGATCGGAAGCTATCCCATTGATCTTCATCCTTCGACCGGCGGGAACAACTACATCGACTTTGAAACCCTACCCTTTGAGGTGCCCCTGGGGGCCTTGCTCCCGGAACGCGTGGAAAACGTGCTGCCTGCGAACAAGAATATCGGGACGACCCACGTGACCAACGGGTGTTATCGTCTTCATCCGGTGGAATGGGGAATTGGAGAGGCGGTTGGCTCGCTTGCCGCCTTCTGTTTGAAGCACAATGAGCGGGCGAGTCACAGTGTCGCCACGTCCCGTCGTTTGGCGGCGTTTCAGTCGGAACTGATCGAGAGGGGTGTGGAGATTCACTGGCCGGATGAGGCCTAGCGGGTTCCTGGTCGGTGCATGCGGCCGCCTTCGTTCCGCAGGTGGGCTTCGGGCGACTCAGGGTGGCGATGTCTTGGACCACTGGAGGGCCTGTAATGGAAGCGAGCGAATCGAGTGGTCAGATGGTGCTCTGGTCCAGCGTCGAAGGGGCTTACCACCAGAGGGAGGCCAAGCTGGGCGCAATCACGAGACAGGGAAGGTAGTCGGCAAGTCGGATTTTCTGAATGCCAAAGACGAGAAGAATCACGGAGAAAATGAGACAGCCTGAGGTCGCTTGGAGGGCAGCGGCTGGCCCCGGATGGGCCAGATGACTAAAGAGTGCGTGAGTCAACAAGGTCAGGGTTCCTTGAAACGCCAGAACCGGAATGGCTGAAAGGATCACCCCGTAGCCGAACTGGCGGGTGAAGGAAATGGCGGCCAGGCCGTCCATCATCGATTTGATCAGGAGCGGGTGGTGGTCATGGTTCGCTCCCTCAACCACCCCCCCGATGAAGGCCATTGGCGTGAGGCAAAAGAGGCCAGTGGCGACCAGGAACCCGGCGTTCTTTTGGGGAGGCGAGCCGTCGGATGCAGCGGGTTGAAGCTGATCCTTAGCAAAAACCGCGATTTGGTTGAATGCCTCCTGAAGCCGCATGAGTGATCCGAGGGTTTTGCCCAGTGACATCGAGACGAGCACGAGGGCGAGCTGCCCCAGATGTTGGAGGGGGGTTCCGGAAAGGCCCTGCCAGAGGAGGCGGAAGCCCGTGTAGAGGACCAGCCCGGCGATCATCACCCGGATGAGTTGCTGGTTCTCGTGACCCAACTCGCGTCGTCGAACGCCATAGAACAGGACCCCAAAGATAATGAGGGAAACATTGAGGAGGGTTCCTGTCATAATTGCCCATAAAGGCTGACCCGATTGATGTCGGGGTTCAAGCCGGGATTCGGGAGGGCCAATGGCAGGGCTTTGACAAGGCGTGTTGGATGGTGTCCCGGGCCGGGATCGAAACGAGCTGTGAGAGCGATATGTCTTGAACGGGGAGGGTGTTTCGGCCGAAATGGTGTCGTTCCGAATTCGAAGCCAAGCATTATGCCAAGAAACCTTCATTATTTGTCGGCCGGGATCTGGTTTGCGACCTTGGGTCACGGGGGACTCATGGAACTCATCGGGGATCAGCCAACCCTCCGGGAGGCACTGGCGGGTTTGGGGGATCGCATTGTTTACGAATCTTATGTCGATGAGAACTGGGAACTCTTCGTGATGAATGCGGATGGTTCAGAAAAACGGAACCTGACCCAAACTCAAGATCAACACGAAATCTACCCTCAAGCGTCACCCGACGGCCGTTGGATCGCGTTCGTGGTGGATCAGGGAAAAGGCCGTGATACCCTCAGGAATCTTCATGTGATGCAGGCCGACGGATCCAATCGGAGGCAAATTGCGCAACGGGCGCGCCAACCCTTCTGGGCTCCGGACAGCCAGGTGCTCGGCTACCTTCCCCAGGAGTATCCGCGATTTCATGTGGTCGACTATTACACCAAGGGAATGCGCTTCCATGATCTCCGTTCCGGTCAGACCTGGGATCACCCGAACGCCGCGAAACTCCATCATCTGTATAATCCCAGTTATTCCGCGGACGGGGACTGGATTATCTCAACCGTGCACGCGGGGATGGGATTCAAACATGCGATTCTGGCGATCGAAGCAAAGGGGAATGCAATCGTCAATCTGGAGATTCCCGGGTGCCGACCTTGCGTGAGTCCCGACGGCACCCGAGTCGCCTGGGGGCCGGGGGATCATGAAATCGCGGTTGCCCCTTTGGTGTGGTCCGGAGCGACGCCGAAGGTCGGACTCAAGCAGATGAGTGTCGTGGATCGGGTGAACAAGATCTACCACGTGGATTGGTCGCCGGACGGGCGTTTCCTATCCATCAGCCGCGGCCCCAAAGGGGAGGGCGATCTGACGAAACCCGGCACTCATGCGGCGGCGTGTGAGATTGTCGGTGTGCATGCCGCGGGTTGGAATCTCATCGCGGTATCGGCTGAGGCCACCGGGAAGTTGGACTTGAATGCGGAGGATTCCGCCGGTTTCTTGGCCTTGACGGATAACGGATCGAGCAACAAGGAATCAGATTGGGTGAAGGGCCCGTCCCAATAGAGTTCGTTCTTGCGATGCGCGTTGGTCTAGATCGATGGGGCTTGTGGGGGCTGGTGATTGTTCTGGCGAGTTGTGCGCCGGAGCCGGGGCAAGATTCAACGGCAGGGTCTGTGAAGGCACTGCAATCGCATTCGTTGGATTTCACCACTAAGTCAGGGGTGGCGATGAAGTTCCTGCCTGGGGGGACGTTTGTCATGGGGGTCGACGATGAGGCCCGCGATGAAGGGCCGGCGCATCGAGTAAGGGTGGGCTCGTTCCTGATCGATCAAACCGAAGTCTACCATGAGCTCTTCGAAAAAGTGCAATTGCCAAATCCCTCGCGGTGGCAGGACCATCCGCGCAAACCGATCGAGCAGATTCGTTGGCGGGACGCTAAGGAATATTGCAATGAGCGGTCACGAATGGAGGGGCTGGAGGTGTGCTATGATGAAACCAAACCCGGTTGGCCTTGCAGGTTCGAGGCCAATGGCTATCGATTGCCCACCGAAGCCGAGTGGGAGTATGCGGCTCGGGCCGGTTCGACGGGGCGGTATTCCTTTGGAGATGCCACGAAGATCAAGCAGTTCGCCTGGTTCGCGGAGAACGGCAATCAGAAGACTTATCCGGTGGGCGTGAAAAAACCCAATGCTTGGGGACTCCATGACATGGATGGCAATGTTTCGGAGTGGTGCCACGACGTTTACGCGGAAGACTACTATCAATCCTCCCCCACGGACAATCCAAGGGGGCCCGAACCCGCGAACGAAACCCCCAAGCGGGTGATGCGCGGGGGCTCATGGAAGTCGAGTGCCGAGATGTGCCGCGTGACCTTTCGTGTGGGGCAACAGACGGGCGACACCGACGCTTGTTTCTTCACCGATTTCTGCGGGTTCCGTTGTGTTCGCGCGATCTCCAAGGAGGCCTTTCTCGCTCTGAGATCTGAGGCACCCTGATGCTCTTTCATACCTGGACATTTCTAGGTTTCTTCGTCGTCGTCCTGGTGGGCTATTTCGGCCTTCAAAAAACGAAGCTTTGGTTGCCCTGGTTGTTCCTATCCTCGTATGTGTTTTACGGGGCATGGAATCCGTTTTATCTCATCCTGGTATTTTATTCGACGCTACTCGATTACCTGATCGTCGCGTGCATGGACGGTTGCGCCATCCGGAGAGCGCCCCGGGGAGTTCCGGGGTGGCTCGGGAATGGCTTTGCCAGCTCCCGGGTGGCGTGGTGCTACCGGGTGGCTGGGATGGTGACGATCGGGGCTTTCGGCTTGGTGGTTGCCGGACCGGAAACGTTTCGGTTCGTGGGCGGGGTTACGACTGTCATTGTTGGATTGATCGCCCTGGCGGCCCGCTATGAGAATCGGAAGGTTTGGTTGGCGACGAGCCTCGTGAACAACCTCTCGGTCTTGGTCTTCTTCAAGTATGCCGATTTCCTGATCGAGAATCTCAACGGGTTGTTTCTGTCGCTGCGGCTATCGATGCAGTTTCCTGCGGCCGCCAGCCTGATGCCGATGGGACTCGACTATCTCCTGCCCGTGGGAATCTCCTTCTACACCTTTCAATCCATGAGCTACACGATCGATTTTTATCGGGGGCAGATTCCCCGGGAACGAAGTTTTGTTCGGTTTGCGACCTTTGTCTCGTTCTTCCCACAGCTTGTGGCGGGCCCGATTGAGCGGGCAAAGAACCTGTTGCCGCAGTTCAATTCCTTTCCTCGCGTGACACGGGAGGATGTGACCGATGGGCTCTCGCTTTTTGTGGTTGGTTTGTTCAAGAAACTGGCGCTCGCCAATTATCTCTCGTTTTATGTGGAACGGGTCTACGAGAATCCGGCTCAGAGTTCGGGAATGGCGCTTGCCTTTGGAACCTTCGCCTTTGCTTGGCAGATCTTCTTCGATTTCAGCGGTTATACCGACATGGCCCGGGGCGTGGCGCGGTTGATGGGCTTTCGCCTGATGCTGAATTTCAACAATCCATACTTGGCCACGAGCCTGGCTGATTTTTGGAGTCGCTGGCATATCAGCCTCTCCACCTGGTTTCGGGATTATGTCTACATTCCGTTGGGCGGGAATCGGAACGGCGTCTGGCGAGCGCATCAAAACTTGGCCATCACCTTCCTGGTTTCTGGGATTTGGCACGGTGCCGCCTGGACCTTTGTTGTTTGGGGGGGGCTCCATGCGGTGGGGACGATCGTGACGCGGTCTCTTGAAAGGGTTCCGTGGTACCAGGATCGAGTGCCGCGTTGGGTGAAGCAGGGCTTGGTGTTTCTTTTTGTCTGCTATGCCTGGATCTACTTCCGGGCGGAATCCATAGCGGACGCCAATTTGATCGTGACGAGGATTCTGGGAATGAATTGGGCGGATCCAGGCATGCCGCTCTTGATGGTGCTCCTGGTGTTTTCGGTTTGGGGGTATCAGTGGGTGTATGAGTCATCTTGGAAACGGTGCTTGGCCTTTCCGGTGGTCAAGGTCACGGTGGTGACGATGATGCTGCTTTGGCTTTGTTTTTTCTCCTCGGGAGGGGGGGAGTTTATTTATTTTCAGTTTTAAGCTTTGCGAGACCAGCCATTGAAGGCTCAGCCGTCAGCGACATCAGATCCGGCGTCACCCCGGGAAGGAGTTTTTGTTGCCAATGCCGTTCGACTATCAGGGCGAGAGTGGTTGGTGGTGTTGGCGGTGATGGTTTTGGTGATCTGGTTGTTCCCCGATGGATGGGCGCGCTGGGAGTCCGTCCCGTATGGGAAGAACTATCGGGTGCCCTATGCCTTGAGTAAGGATTACTGGCTCTACGAGCGATGGCTGGGAGAGGCCACCTCGGAGGACGCTGTTTTTGTCGTCGGAGATTCTGTTGTCTGGGGTGAGTATGTCCGTTCGGAGGGCACCCTGCCGGCCTTTCTGAATAAAATGAGCGACGTTCCCAGCCGGTTCGTGAATGCTGGGTTGAACGGCCTCTTTCCGCTCGCCCTGGAAGGACTGATCCGGTGCTATGGCGGGTTGGTTCAGGACCGGGCTGTTCTCCTTCATTGTAATCTCCTCTGGATGACCAGTCGCGAGGCCGATCTGAGCGGGGACAAGGAGCAACGGTTCAACCACCCACACCTCGTCCCTCAGTTTGATCCGAAGATTCCCAGCTATCGGGCGACGTTTGAGGAGAGGTTGGAGGTCGTGATGGGGCGATCCTTCCGGTTTCTCGGTTTCGTATCTCATCTCCAGAATGCCTATCTTGATCAGAAGGGGTTTTATGAGTGGACGCTCTCTGATGACGGTGACTATCCCCCCTCCTATCCCCATACCTACCAACTGCCGTGGATGGCGATCGATGGCATTGTTTCGGGAGAACCTCAGATTGATCCGGACCGAGGGGTGAACAGCGACCGGCATCGGCCTTGGTCGTCAACGGGGGTCGGGTCGCAGCACTTCGATTGGATTCCCCTCGACACGTCTCTTCAATGGGCCTCCTTTCAGCGTTTGGTGAGGTTGCTGCGCGATCGAGGTAACCATTTGTTGGTGGTGGTCGGGCCCTTGAATCGCCATATCATGTCCCCTGAAAACCAGACCGTGTTTGATGACCGTTTGCAGAGCGTGGTCGATTGGTTCGAGGGGGAGCGGGTTTCTTACCTGCTGCCGGAAACGCTTCGGTTCGACCTCTACGGGGATGCCAGCCATCCCTTGACGGAGGGTTATGAGAAACTGGCCGCGTCGCTTTGGGATTCCGAGGCGTTTCAGACCTGGTTACAGACGTCCTCTTCAGAATGACGCGATCCCCTTGAGATGTCGACGCCTCCCGAGAAAGTCCGAATCGACAAATGGCTCTGGGCGATCAGGGTTTACCGGACACGGACCTTGGCCACCGAGGCCTGTAAAGCAGGCCATGTCAAGATTGGCGGGAAAGCGGTCAAACCGGCTCGGTTTGTCGTTCCTGGTGAAGTGGTGACCGCGACCGTGGGGCCAATCACTCGAATGGTGAAAGCGGTGGTCATGCTTGAACGACGGGTGGGGGCAAAGGTCCTCGATCAATACATCGAAGACCTCACTCCGAAAGAGGAGTATCAGCGCCTCAAGGAGCGTTCGGCGCCTCCGGTGTTTCATCGGAGTAAAGGGAA
>DEAY01000220.1 GCA_002348345.1 Verrucomicrobia bacterium UBA2970 | reverse complement strand
ACGGAGATGAAGCGGCCCGCATCATCCCGCCCGAACCGCAAGATTCGCCGCTTCCTGACGGGTCGATAGCGATTCTCTCGCCCACGCTTCGAGTGGTTCCCCGAGGCGCCTCCGGTGCCTTCGAGTTTGAGTTTGACACGGTGGTGGGGGCCACTTACGCAATTCAATCCTCCCAATCCCTTTCCGACTGGTCCACGATTGCCAGCATCGAAGCGGACGCCGCGACGGAATCGTTCCGTGACCCCGATGGCGGTCGTGGAACCACATTCTTCCGGGTGCTCGTTCCTGGTCCCTAGCCATTGATGGGTTTCCCGGGCGCGGGTAAGGCCCGTTTCGGTCTTCCGGGATCGAGATGAGGCCGGCACCCCTTCCATGTGTCCCAGGGGCGATTCAAGGGGAGGCGGGATTTGGGTTTGGGGAGGTGGTGCCTGGTGGTTGGATTGAAAGGCTTGCCTGGGTTGGTCCGATTGCCTGAGAATGAGGGCGATGCGCTGGTGGACCGGGATTGGGGTGATGTCAGGATCATCACTTGATGGGGTCGATCTCGCTCTGTGCCGCTTCGGCCGAGAGCAGGGAGCCGGTTGGCAGTTCGAGATTCAGGAGGCTGAGACGGTCGGGTTGGGGGCCGAATGGTTGAATCGACTTCAGCGGATTCGTGAATGGTCTGCTCCGGAGCTTCTCGAGCATCACTTCGCCTTCGGGCACTTTCTAGGTAGGGTAATCCGTCGCTTTTTGTCTCGAAGGGGTAAAGCCGTCAACTGGGCCGGGATTCACGGGCCTACTCTCTTTCATCGTCCGAGGCAAGGGTTCACCTTTCAACTGGGAGCAGGAGAAGTCATTGCCTGCCACACCGACTTTCCCGTCGTCACTGATTTTCGGCACCAGGACGTGGCGTTGGGTGGGCAAGGAGCCCCCCTCGTTCCTCTGTGTGAACGGTTGCTTTTTCCCGGCATTCCATTTCTGGTAAACCTCGGAGGGATTGTCAATCTGACGACAGCGGCGGCTGGATTCGACGTTTGCGTCGGAAACCAAGCGCTGAACGAATTGGCGAGAGCGGCCGACTCGGGTCTTGACTGCGACCGAGAGGGTCGATTGGCGAGGCGAGGAAGCGTCGCTCCTCAATTGCTGGAGCAACTCAATGCACTTCCCTGGTATCGGAAAAGCCCCCCCAAGGCCCTCGATCGCGAATGGTATGAACGGGAATTGCGCCCTCTCCTCTTTGAGGGCCGGAATTCGATAGAGGATTGCTTGGCCACCTATGTTGAGCACATTGCCGATTGTGTCGCGCGTTCGCTGCGGTCGAAGGAGGAGTTGGGTGCGTCTGTGATGATTTCCGGTGGAGGCAACCGAAATCGATATCTGGTGGAGCGGATTGAGCAGCGGTTGGCGGAGCAGGGCATTGTGTTGATGAATTCGAGGGAGTCAGATTTGGATCTCTACAAGGAGGCCTTGATTTTTGCCTTTCTCGGCCTTCTCAATCTGTTGGGAACGGTCAATGTCGATGGACAGAGGACCGGGTCCGGGATTGAGCATGTTGGGGGAAGTCTTCATTTTCCGCCCCGGGTGTCGGGGGAACTGGTTCGGAGAGAGAGGTCGGAGTCTTCAGGGAAGCGATCATGAATTCGGCGTTCATTGTCTTGGCGATTGTACTCTATTTCGGCCTTCTGTACGGGATCTCCCGTCTGACGGGAAGGACCTCTGACGACGCCGCTTTTTTTAGAGGGAATCGTTCGTCTCCGTGGTTTGTGGTGGCGTTCGGAATGATCGGAGCCTCCTTGTCCGGGGTGACTTTTGTTTCCGTGCCGGGATGGGTGGGGACGAGTCAGTTCTCCTATCTTCAGATGGTGTTGGGGTATCTGCTGGGCTACGGGGTGATTGCCCGCGTACTGATTCCGCTTTATTACCGGCAGAACCTGACCTCGATTTACGGATATCTGGGGACACGCTTCGGGCAGCGCTCCTATCAAACGGGTGCGGGTTTTTTTCTCCTTTCAAGAGTGGTGGGGGCATCGTTTCGACTCTTTCTCGTTTCCTTGGTGTTTCGGATCGTTCTCGAAAGAATTGGCCTTCGCCTGCCGTTTTTTGTGCCGGTTGCGATTTCCATTGCGCTGATTTACAGCTACACGCGACGGGGGGGGATCAAGACGGTTGTTTGGACCGATACCCTCCAAACCGCGTGTCTGCTTATTGCCGCCATCCTCACGGTGGTATCCATCATGGGGAAACTCGATCTAAATCTGAATGACGTCTGGTCTGCGTGGCGAGAGAGTGCTTACAGCCGGATCTGGGTGGGGGACTGGTCGGCCGAGAATCATTTTCTGAAACATCTGATTTCGGGAGCCGTGATCGCGTTGGTCATGACCGGGCTGGACCAGGACATGATGCAAAAAAACCTCACTTGCCGCTCCGCCGCGGAATCACAGAAGAATGTTTATTGGTTTTGTGTCATCCTCGTGGGGGCGAACATCTTGTTCCTGGGACTCGGGTTCTTGCTTTACCATTACGGTGAGGTGCAGGCGGTGCTTCGACTGACGCCTGGAGCCCCCCAGCCCATCGAGATTCTGGATCCATCGACCGGTGTTTGGAGGGCGCGGGGAAGCGATGAGCTCTACCCTGTTCTGGCGATGGATTATCTAGGTCCCGGGGTCATGTTGGTGTTCACCCTCGGACTCATTGCGGCGGCGTATTCGAGCGCGGACTCGGCTTTGACGGCCTTGACGACTTCTTTCTGCATCGATTTCCTCAAGTTCGAGGAGAGGTCCCGGGACGCGGTGGAGCGGGAGCGGATTCGGAAACGGGTGCAGGCGGGCTTCGCGGTGCTGCTCTTTCTCACGATTCTGTTGTTTGAGCAGATCAACAATCAGGCGGTGATCAGTGCCATCTTCAAAGTGGCGGGGTTTACCTATGGGCCCTTGTTGGGGCTTTACGCCTTCGGCTTGATGGGATCGCGGCGGGTCGCCGATCGATGGGTGCCGCTGGTGTGTCTGATGGCTCCGATCCTGACCTATCTGATCGATGTCTTCGTTCCGATTTGGACGGGGGTTCGGGTCGGATTCCTTGTCTTGCCCATCAATGGGGCGCTGACCTACTTGGGGCTTTGGGGGATCAGTCGTCCGGGGAATCAGGGGAGCGTGTGATAGCGATCGGGTTCGGGATCCGAAAGGAGCAGCTGCTTTCCTGATGGCCAGGTGACGGTGATCGAGTCGACCTCGGTTTGGGAGCCGATTCCAAAGTGAGCCACCGGGGCATGTTGCGTGTAGAACGAATCGCCGGTGACGAGGGCTCGAATCTGTTCTCCCTTATTTGTTTGAAGCCGAATCAAGGCCCCGATGGGTTGTTCCTCCGGGCTCCGTGGATGTAATCGGAGCCCGATCCAATGATTGTTGTGGCTCACGGCGTTCGCAAGAACGTGGAGGATTTGTGGCTTGGACCCACCCCCCTGCCATCGCTCCTCGACGACGAGGAGGTCGAGTCTCCCATCGTTGTTGAGATCGGCCGAAGCGACAGCCCGGCAGTCCTGGTTGAGGGCCGTGCCCAGCAAATGGGCGATGTTTCGGAATCCTTCGGCCCGTTGATTGAGGAGGAGTTGGTTGTGTTCGTAGCCGTTCCAGGAAATCTGCCGATTCATGACGGGAAGTTGCGCGGAGTATAGGAGGGAGGCGATGCCCGGATTGGGTTTGGAATTTCCCGTGTAGATATCGTGGCACCAAAATGTGGTGCAATAGTCCTGCGTTGATTCCCCACTAATGAATCCGTTGGCCACGTAGAGGTCCTGATCGCCATCGTTGTCGTAG
>DEAY01000358.1 GCA_002348345.1 Verrucomicrobia bacterium UBA2970 | reverse complement strand
GTTGCCCTCTCCAAACCCGTTCAGGCGACAACTCCACCTTATCGGTCGATTCAATTCCAGGCCTGATCTCGGTCGGCGATTGAAACCGTAAGAAGGAGAGACCAAACCATTCCGTCACCATGGCATTTCCTTATCACCAGCGTACCGACCGTCCTGAACCGAACGCTTAAGATCCATTGTCTTTTCTTGTTATGGATCCGCTATCCTACTTCCTCAACTCATAGGGCCCACTGCCGAAACAGCGTTCGGGTGAATCTCAGCAAAGCTCCATGGCCAACCATGGGAAACGCTCTCCCTCTCCACTTCACCGTCACGAAAGAGGCAACCTCTCACGGAAAACCCATACCGGTAACGGCCAGGCGGGAGACGGAGAGCGATTTTCCAGAAACCATCCATCCGCGACATCGCCTGCCGACCCGCGCACCAGGCATTAAACTCGCCCACAATCCAGACTGGACCAGGCCCAGGAAAACGAAAGGTGAAAACCTGCTCTCCCGTCACCTCATCAACATAGTTCATGCTCCCATTCTGCAAGATTCACAGGGCAGCTACTATCGCACGATTGCTAAAGAAAAATGATTGCTTGCGATGTTTTCACCTCCAACCGATTCCCCGCCTTTCGAAAGACAAAAATCGCAAGGCGGCGTCGAAAAACAGCAACCCACCGCATGCGCCGACGCTGACCTTCCGCCAAGATTCAAACAAGTGAGAAGAGACAGCTTCGACGATCATCACCGGAGATCCGCCCTGATAGAGCTTTTGGATGGGATCGGAATCATCACCTTACTGGCGGGAACTCTCCTCCCGGCGCTCAGTCGAATCAAACAGCGGGCCCCATTCATCAAAGAGATCATGACGGCGAGTCAACTGATGGTGACTAACCGCCTCTACACCGATGCCCGTCACAACAACGTCTTAGCCCGTTATGGATTCGATCTGCCGACCAACGACTGGATCGGGTATCGCCTGAATCGCCCGCTCAATATCCGGCATCCCTAGAGAATCGCTCCCTCCCTTTAAAAGAGTTTTGAACTCCTCTATGCCAACCGCAACCGATCACCACTCCACGCATTCGTCAAGTCTCATCACATTTCTCCCCGCACGAGCGAGAGTTAGTCAAAAGGTGGTCGAAGGTGATTATCGAACCATTCCACCGGACCTGGCGAAACGCCTTCGGAGCGAAGCATGAAAAGCCATGAAAAACGCCGGAGAAATTCGGATTGTCCTCCCGCGCCATCATCATTGAACGGTGGCAGTCCTATTCAATAATCATGCTGAAGGACTAAACCCATCCCAAATCCAAGATCTGCGATTCTGGGCCGATCCAGCCAATCGCCCCGATCGGGTGCTGGAGAAAAGATAACGCCAAGCCACTCTCATAGGAACATGCCCAAACCAAAAAGCACGAACGTTGTCCCTAAAACTGCCCATGTCCTCATCCAGCACCCCGACCATCGTCGCCGATACCCAAAACGTCGTTTACCTTATCTTTGTGTGAGAGATGGGCAGTTAACATTGATCGTACACAAGGGCACCAAGCTGCCGTCGCTACCGCCCTTCAGTTAGCCAAAAAGATGGACGCTGCCTTTTGACTGACATCGGGACAATGGCCCAAGCCTACCACATATAACACCTTTTACGCTGGCAGGGTCCCTCACCCTGGACATGCTTCCAATCGAAAACGCCGGCGAGGCAAGACTCTACTTCCGAAACGAACCTCACCGAATCCCCACGCCAGCGGAACGACGATTCCGCACCTTATCGTTCAACACTTCCAGGGACCAGGCAATGAAGACCCATTATCCGGAACAACCGTATCTTCACCACCCGCGCGGACAATCTCCATACAAACCACCCATGTTGTCTGCGATGACCTCAACCACGGGCCTCTTCTCTGGAAGGATCCCTTGAAGAACTCCTTACCAGAAAAAGGCAGCCTCTCAATCAGCCGGCTCGCTCCATCCAAATCGTCGACAGTGATTACCTCCTTGCATTCTTTGATAAGGCAGGCTGAGGCTGGTTTTTCTGTCAGGATGGAAGCAGGGTTTTCAAGGCACCTTCAGACATCGGCTTGCTCCAAGACGAGCCTGCCGGACTAACCCGCCTACCTCTTTTTCATTTTATACATCGCAGGGCAAGATCCCATCATTTGACAAAACGCATGGCTGAAGTGACTGATGCTACTGTAACCCACTTCCAGAGCAACCTCCGTCACGTTGAATCGTCCCTCCTGAAGTAATTCTGCAGCCCGTTCGATTCGGATTTGCCTCAGATATTGAGGAATCGTCATTCCAACTTCCCGGGAAAAAGTACGGCTTAAATAGTAAGGACTACATCCGACCTTGCGTCCTAGTTCCTTCAAACTAGGAGGTTCGGTGAGGTTCTCCTGCAACAAGCGCTTCACCTTTGCCGCCCGTTCTTCTGCAAGCCGTTGCTGCCGATGACAAAAAAGCTCCTCCTGAGGCACCACAAAAAGCAACTCGCAGGCAAGCTCGATTGCCTTTGCTCGATACCAAACAGGTTGCGCCACCAATAAAACGGGGGGGTTCCGAAGGCTCTCTACCCAAGCATGCACTCGGTTGGAAAGACGATTGATCTCACTGGTCGCAGATTCATTGTTTTTCAACTGGCAGGCTTGCCTGGCGATTGGGTGTAGATTTCCACTTTCAGTTGGTAATTGATCAGTGAGAAAACGAGGAGCAAATCTGAGATTTAAGAATCGATGCCGTGTCTGAGCTTCACGGGTCTCATTGAGTCGACTCCTTCCCACAAAAGACAGCCAGACACTCCCTGAATGGAATGGAATCGATTCTGCATTGGATACCACACTCCCTTGGCCTTCCAGGTTGAGGCAAACCGACAAGTGGGGATCCTGGTCGTCACCTCCCCCTCGAAAGTCCAGGCTTCCGTCAAATTCAACCCACTCAAAAACGAACCCCATACTCCCCAAGTCGCCAAACAGGGGCTTCGGCCAAAGGGAAGGGAAGGAAGAAGGCACTCTTGAACCGCCATGATCGCCCCACTCGATTACCTGACCACCCACGTTTGAACCTCGTGCAATGTCATTTTTGACCGCCATTCCCAGATGTCTTCTCACCTCCAAAATGTTGGTCTCTTCAATTTGCGATCACATCACTCAAAACTGGCCTAACGCATTGAGGCGTTTCCAAGTTAAGCTCTCTAACAAAGCAAGGAATCCGATTCCAAGAACCGAATTCCTTGCCACTGCAGGAACTGAAGCGAGAAATCGCCTCAGAAGTATACCTCAAGCCCGGCGTTGAAGAACCGGGGCAACCCCGGTCGCGGGCCATAGGGGTGACGCGAGGCAATGTATTCCCGGTCAAACAGGTTTCGGATGCCTCCAAAAATCGTCGTCTTGGGCTTCAACTGATACCGAAGGGAAAGATCCGTGATGAAATAACTACTGGTCTCACCCACGCGGGCATCGGGCGTTCCATCGGCACGGACATTCGCACGGGTGTTGCTTGCGCTGGTATAGGTCGCAGGCACGTAGGTCATGCTCGCGTAGAGACCCACCTTGCCATATTCAATCCCAATCTCCCCGTTGAGCTGGTAGTCAGGAATGTAGGGAACGTCCGCCCCATCCACACCGCCTTCAAACAATGATTCGGGATCGGTGTTGGTCGCGGCCCCGTCGAGTTCGGCATCGGTCAGTGTGAGTGAAAGTCGAGCGGGCGTCCGGATCGCCCAGCCGTTTGCCAACCCGTGGTCATACCCCACCATCAGCTCAAGGCCCATGGAATCAATGTCACCGACATTTTCCGTCACAGCAGCGCCCCCTCCACCGAGGTTGCCTCCAACAATGAGGTCCTGAAAGTCCGTTCGAAACACGACCGCCTCGGCCATCAGGCCACGATCGGCATCCGTGTATCGACTCCCCAACTCAAAACTCAGTGACGTCTCTTCATCCAACCGGTTTCGAATCGAAGATCTCGGCCCAGGAACGGAAAATCCACGATGAACACCGAAGAACGTATTCCAGTTCGGATTGAGTTCATAGGCAATCGAAACCCCTCCTGCATAGGCATCAATCCGACCCTCCCCGGTCGCAGGTGAGCCACCCCCATCGGCCCGACGACGATTCTGCTCGTATTCTTGATCGACCGTTTCAAACCGAATCCCGGGCGTTAACGTCCATCGCTTCCATTGGATTTCATCCTGAGTATACAATGCCAAGGCGTGGGACTGTTGAACGCGATCGCCAGCCGCCCCCATGGCCCCGACGGTGGATCCGGTAATGGTTCCATTGGCGGCCTGAGCATAATCCACGTTCCATTGAAACCGGTCCACTTCATCAAAGTGATAACGGATCCCCGTCTCCCATTCGTGCGAGGTGTCTCCCACTTCAAAGTCGGCCGTTACCGCCGTTTGGATTCCGTAGATCTGGTATTCCCGTGCATTGTTTCGCAGGCGGAGTGTCCCGGCTGCCTGACCGCGGAGAATGTCAAGCCCCCCTCCCGGCGTCAGGTCCATCAATGCGTTTGCTAAGGAGACATTGGGACCACGCAATTGATGAAGTTTAGCCCAATTGCGCTCAAAGTTTTGCAGATATCCCGTCGTTGCAATTCTTAGATTGGCTCTGGGTTCCATAATGTGACGGATCGACGCCCGGTGGTTCTCGGTTTGAATATTGTCAAACCGGGTAGCGGAATAGCGCCGGAAGGGATTCGCACGAAAATCGGCTTCCGAGAGGCCAAGGTAAGTCTCGTCGGCGTCTAAATCCGAGTAGCCATATTTGACCTCAAGCCGGTGGTAGACGTCAGTCGATGGCTCCCAGAACAATTTGATCATGGGTTCGACTCGAGTAAATCCCGTGTCGTCTCCATCAGGAAGATCTGGGGCCGTATCAATGGTTTTGAAACCATCAGTGCGGTGGTAGAATCCCTCCACTAGGTAACCCACCCTGCCCAGGTCCTCATCCTCATGGACATCGCCATGCCAGAAGTGGCCAATGAGCTCGTTGTAAGAACCATAAGAGAGCTTGAGATAGGACAGATCATCAGCCGTGAAGGGCGTCGAGAGGTAATTCACTGCCCCCCCGGTGATGTGTGGACCGTATTTGATTTGGCTCGAGCCCTTCAGGATTTCCAGTCCGCTCATTCGAGCAACGTTGGGACTGTAATAAGCCGATGGTGAAGAGTAAGGCGCGGGAGCGCTCAAGATCCCGTCTTCCATCACCGTCACGGCTTTGCTCCGTTCCGTCGTCACCCCACGGATACTGATGTTGGGGAAGAGCCCCATTCCATCCTCTTCCCGCAGGTAAACACCTGGAACCTGACGCAAGACACGGTTGACGTCGACATTGAGGTAACGCCGCATCTCTTCCTCGCCAATGTAGGCCCCCGATGCCGGCAGTTTCTGCTCGGCCGCCTCGGAGCCGATGAGGGAAACCTCCGGGAGCTCTACTGTTTCTCTGGCGAATTCCCCGGGGGCTTGGCTCTCTTGTCCTTCCTGGGCTCGGGAGAGTTCCCCCAGCCAAATGAAGTGCAACAACATGAGGAGGGCCAGTCTGGGCTTGAGCCAAATACCGTTCCGAATTCCTATCCTTCTAA
>DEAY01000458.1 GCA_002348345.1 Verrucomicrobia bacterium UBA2970 | reverse complement strand
AAACTGCCGGACATACGGCGAGAACGTCTCGACGTAGCGGCGTTGGCCCTCGGCGAAGAGGGTGTCGAAGACGAGTGACGATTTGCCTGATCCACTCAATCCCGTAAAAACAACCAGCTGATCTCGGGGGATCGAAACCGAGATATTCTTGAGATTGTGTTCTCGGGCACCGCCGATTCTGATGTTGTCCCGTCCCATCTTTTTGCCAGGCCCCCAATCAGGGAATCCCGCCAGTGTGGGCGCCGCTGGTTGAAATGGAAAGCCCAGAAAGCGGTGTCCCGTGTTCGCGGCTCCGTTTGACTGTCCATGGGGCAGGCGGGCTCCTGGTACGGACGGCTCTCCAGGAACGTCGCCCGTCCCGCCGTCCTCCACGGACTTGTGGTTGATCCGGGAACGAGAGGGTCTAGAATGGGGGGATGGGCGCCAAGGAGAAAGGCGATTGGAGAAGGTGGACTGCGTGGGGGCTCCTGATGGGGATTGCCCTGACGGGGATCGCTTTCCTCAGCGTTCGGTTTGATCCGGGGCCTGATGTTGATTTCCTCGACTACGAGGTGAGGGCGTCCGGACAAGTGTTGGTTCTCTTTCGGCTCCGCAATACGGGGCGACTGGACTATCACTACCGGATCTGGACTCAGCCTCCGCTTGACCGCGAATCAGCGGTTGGTGAAATGGGATTGTTGGCTGCCGGCACATTCGTCACCAATCGCATTCCGATTCAGGTTCTCGATCAATCCTTCAAACTCGTGGTCAACTGTTATCCGCTGCCGGTGCTCCCCCGTTCTTGGTACCGGGATCCGGCGTTGGCATGGCAGTGCCTCCGGGCTTACGGGCGGCGGCAGTCTCGACTGCTCATCAACTATCCGCGCGAACTGTCAACGAACCGGGTGGTCCACCGACAAACTCCGATGCTCTCGCCCTATCGCCCCTCCGCCCGCTAGCGGGTTCGGGAGGCGGTTGGATTCCGCAGGTTAAGGATGGGGCTGGCGAACGCGAAGCCGGAAGAACTGTTGTTGGGACTGGGGGAACCATTCGACTGTGACCGTATCGAGACTGCCCTCCGATTCAATCCTTGTGTCGAAGGACTCGCCGGCAAGAGGGGCCCAGTCGATGAGGTTTTCCGAAGACTCGAGAACCCCCAGTTCGTCGGAGACGAGCGCTCCTCTTTGGTAGGTCAGGACGATCGGCTGGGAAAGGGAGTTTCGGTTCATAATGCGCAATCCCGGCGAGGCAGGGTTGGGGTTTTGGGGATCGGTGGCATGAAAATACTCCCTGAGATTGGAGAGTCCGTCGAGGTCGGGATCCGCGTCCCAACCCGAAATCTCGGGTCGGGCCCTGTCTGCCGGGTCGAAATGCAACACAAGCCACGAGTTGACTGGATTGCCTCCTGGAGTGGCAGGATGAGGGGGCGGGTCGATGGGGGGTGCCCTCCAGGCCTCCGGCTGATCGGGGGCGACCCTTCCGCGGGGATCCTTCAAGACCAGTGAGGCGCCCTGGCCGTCGGCTGCTTTGGGCCAAGGAGCGTTGTCGTCGAAGCGGACGGAAAGAAGCTGCCGACCCTCCGGGTTGGACAGCGAGATCCCTTCGCCGGAGTTGTCCAGTTTGGAGCGGAACTGGAAAGGGCCGAGAACCTTTTGGTCTCCGCCGAAACGATGAGAGAACGCCGATGGATTGGCGGCAACGATGAGGGAACCCAGCGGTGCGAGCGGAGGGATCGGGTTTGAGAATCGAAAGCGAATTCCTGTTTCAAAGTAACATCCATCCAGGTGCAGAAACCGGTTACTCAGGTTGGTGAGTTCAAGGAATTCAAAGTCGGATCGGCGGACGAACCCGGCGGCGATTTCGTCCGGCTGCGGTGGGGCAGGCCGGTAGTGGATTTGAGTCAGTTTGAGGTTGGTCCGATCGGGAAGAGTCGTATTCGGCAAAAAGGCTGCGGTCGTCAGAGGAGACCATGAGCCGCCTTTCACAGAGCGGGCTCGAATCAGCGTGGGTTGCTTAATGGAAATCGGATCTTGGTAGCGAATGGCGCTTGGCTGAGTGGTGTCCGGACGACCCCCTTGGCTCTGACTGCCTTCCAAGGTGGGCCAAATGAGGAAGTCGCTGCTCGATGGGCCGCTGTTGAGTCCGTGAATGGCAATGACATTCTTTCCGGATTGGAGGCGATCTCGGTGTGAGGTGATGTCCACGGGCAAGAGACGCGTTGCTTCCCCATCGGAATGGGTGGTGCTGGCTCCGCGATTCCAGGTGACGGGACGATGGGCCTGGCCCGGAGCGTTTCTCCGAGCCACTTCCGAGCCGTTGAGATAGGCAACGAATCCGTCGTCGTAGCGCAAGAAAAGAGTGAGCTGATCGAATGCATGAGAGGCCGGCAACGAGAACTCGGCACGGAGATAAATGCTTTCGTGGTTGTCTGAGCGAACGTCCGATCGAAAGTCGAGTGATGGGTCGATGAATGATTGATAGCCCTTGCCATTCTCATAGCCGGCTCCCCGACGCCCCCGGGGCCAGGTTGAATCGTCGAAATCCGGTTGGATCCAATCGAGACCGAGACGCCCGTCTTTTGGCATGATGGCTCGCTTGAGGGCGTTTTCCGGAATCAGGGAAGTTCGTTCTTGAGGCCCCGTTTCGCCGGGGATTCTGGGATCCGATCCATCGGTGGTGTAGTAAACCAGCTCACCGGGCTCGGCGCTGAGTGTTGCTTGGAAACCGGCATCGACAAACCCTCCATGACGGTTGAAGGTCGGGGGCTCCAACGCTCCGAGCCATCCTCGACGTCGAAATTGATCAAGCACGATCTTGCTGCGTCGTTCGAAGTAATCGAAGAGCGGGCTGGAAACCTGGGTCGAGGTTCCAAAGAGCTGGTGCCGGGTCTCCAGCCAATCCAAGCGGGTGTAAGGGCGCGCTCTATGGTTATCTCCCCAGCGTGCCGATTCAGCCCGAAGCGGCAAACTGATAAGATCGGAAATGTGTCGGTAGGAGTGCCTCGCCGCAGTGGGCGACAAAGGGCCCCAGCGGAGGGCAGCATAGGCCCGGTCTGCGAATTGAAGTCGATATTCCGTGTTTTGAACGAGGTCGTGATGCAAGTTGGTCGGTCCTCCCGAATCGTTGCGGCCCGTCCGGTCATCGTTGACGTGATGCAGTCCCTTTTCCGCGTCCCACGAGTGGAACCGCCACCGGCCGCTGGCAGTGGTTCGGTGATGGCTTGCATACCAATTGTGATGAGCCCAGTCGGTGTTGCCGACGTAGTAATTCACCAGCATGTAGTGAATGAAATCCGGCACGTCGAGGAGTTGGGTCAGAGCAACATAGGCTTCCCCCGAGGCGGCGACCTGATCGGCGAGTGTGTGAAGCCGTTGATAGGCCCTTCCGGTTCCCTGGAGGATGTCATTGGGACGGTGTTTGATGGAATCATAGTCCTCGTTGTCGCCCCCGAGGTAGCTGGCAGCGAAGTTGTCGTCGGGCCGTTCGTGGAGTGTATGGATGCCCCAGTAGATCCCGTTGAGATAGAGGTGGACATGTCGGCCGTGAGGAGACCGGCCACCGAGCTGGTTGTGCAGGTTGGCCGTGTATTGGTCACGGACATATTGGGCGCGGTCTCTCTGTCCCTTGGGTTCGACGCCTCCACCATAGTGCCAGACGTTGTTGAGCCGGGCGTCAAGGACCAGGGTGTCAAAACGGTTGACCGCCCGACCTCCGAAGACGGGAAACCGGAGATCCTCGTGAAACTTGAGGCGAAGCGATAGCTTGTCCGATTTCCATCGATTGGGACTACTGCCGCCAACAATTTTCAAGGTGCCGTCCGTCTGAAAACTCCTCATCGATTCGACCTTGAGCTCGTCGTTGAGCCGGGGTTCCAGATATTCGATCGACGTTTCTCGTTCCACGCCTTGCCCGGCGATATAGATGCCTCTGGGTCCAAAGACTTCCTTGAAATCGAAAGAGAGGGAAACCGTGGCAATTCGCAGGAGATCCGACGGCTCGGGACGAATCTCGGGATCCTGGTGCTGGGTGATTTCACGGTCCATTTCCCAATCGGGGCCCCGGTGCCCCCACCGGTTCGAGTGGCCGATGGCGTGAAAGGTCTCATCCTGATGGAGGACCTTATTTGGGAAGAGGTAGGTTTGGGTGTCGACGTTGGTCGATTCGAACCCTTCGCGGAATGCCATGACCCGGAGCGTTGTGGGCGTCGAGATTTGGAGTCGATGGCTGGGAGGTTCGCGCTTCGTTTGGGCAGGAACCCGAGTCCCATTTCGGCGGCTGGGTTGCGATCCGTCCAGGGTGAACGCCAAGGTTGCTCCGGGAGTTTTCGACGACAAATGAATCTCGACGGGATGGTGGTAGAATCCACGATGGTGGGAGAACCGGGTATCGGCGACCCTTCCTTGACGGGGCTCCCCTGTATTAGGACCGCCGGGTGAAGGTTGTTGGAAATAGGTTGGGCCGGTGTCACTCCAACCATAGGATCGATCAGGATACTGGCGGGGATAGGACGGGTAGGCGGTGAGGACTTGAACACCCGCCTCGGTCTTTTGGGTCAGAGCGAGAAAACTTCCTTCATCACGGCTCA
>DEAY01000036.1 GCA_002348345.1 Verrucomicrobia bacterium UBA2970 | reverse complement strand
ATGCCGCTGTCTCCGGAGACCCGTCGCATCGATGTCAGTGGCCAATCCATTTACCCAGGACTAATCAACCTTGACGGCCTTCTGGGTTTGATCGAAATCAATGCCGTCCGGGCGACTGGCGACGATTCCGAAACCGGCGAAAGCAATCCAAACGTGCGGGCTGAAACTGCTGTCAATCCGGACAGTGAACTGATCCCGGTCACCCGCTCGGGTGGCGTTCTCTTTTCCCTGGCGACACCGCGGAGAGGCAGGGTCTCAGGAACCTCCGCCTTACTTCAGTTGGAGGGTTGGACTTGGGAGGAAATGACCGTCAAGTCCCCGGTCGGGATGCACGTTCGTCGGCCGAATCTTGACCGCAAGGGCGCCAAGGGAGGAGGGCATCCCCTCGGAGTCGTCCCTGCCTTAACAGTTTCTAAGCAGATGCCGGTTGAGGATTTGAATGAGTTGGTCTCGTTTTAGGGGCTTGGAAAGGTAACCGTTCATTCCTGCTTCAAGGCAGATCTTCTCATCTCCCTTCATGGCATTCGCTGTGAGCGCAATGATTGGGATGGTGGTCTTGGAGCGATGGGGAGAGGGGGGGAGGGATCGAATTGCCTTGGTGGCCTCGATCCCATCCATTTCTGGCATTTGGATGTCCATCAAAACGAGATCGTAGGGGGTTTGGTATACCGATTCGACCGCCTTTTTACCGTTGTTCACGGTATCAACGGCATACCCCAACTTTTTGAGCGTGAGGCGGGCCACCTTCAGATTGATCTGATTGTCATCGACGCAGAGGATTCTAAAGCGGTTGGGATGACCTTGCTCTATGGTCGGGGGGGGGCATTGGAAATGGTCTCTTGGGGTGAATCACCGCTGGAGAGAAGGCGTTTTAGGAAATCGGCGATCGTCGTCCGGTTGAGCGGCTTGATGAATGTTTCTTGAATGTCGAGCGATCCGCTCTCGAGGTGGGCGGTGCGGAGAGCGGTTGAGATGATCAGGAGGATCGGCACTTCGCTGATGCATGGGCTTTGATCGATTTCCCGGAGGAGATCGTTGGCTTCTTTGTCATTGAACCGTGTCGGCACGGAGATCAGGAGGAGGGGCCTGTTCGAAACGATGGGACTGCTCACGGCTGTTAAATCGGATTCGATTTCGGTGAGCGTGGACCGGTGGCTGAGACGAAGCTCAGGGTGTCGCAATTGATTCAAGAGGTGCGTTGTGCTCAACGGATCGGCGTCAAAGAGAATCGCGCTTTTCGGGGTTTGGTCGACTGGGGTGACTGGGGCGGTGATCCCTTGAGGGGAGAGGGCCTCCACCTGGATGGTGAACCAGAACTGGCTGCCCTTCCCGGGAATACTCTTGACTCCGACCTCGCCGCTCATCAGGTGCGCTAGCTCCTTGCAGATGGCGAGCCCTAGGCCTGTGCCCTTGACTTTCTTCGAGGGATTGATCTGAGAGAATTTCTGGAAGAGTTTCGATTGTTCCGACGGAGCGATCCCGACTCCGGTATCGGTTACTTCGAATGTAATGGTGAGTTGATCTTCGGTTCTGGAGCGTTGTTTCACCTCAAGAGTCACGCCGCCCTGCTTGGTAAACTTGATGGCATTTCCGAGGAGATTCACCAACATTTGACGAATTCGACTGTCTGCCCCGCGGATCAGAACGGGCAACTGATCATCGAAGATGAGACCGATCTCGAGTCCTTCCCCGTGGGCGACGGGAGCGAGCATGTCGAGGGTTGCCTCGCACAGTGTGAGAAGTGAAAAGTCGACCAATTCAATTTCCAACCGGCCTGCCTCTAGCTTTGAGAGGTCAAGGATGTCATCAATGATCGTGAGCAGGTTTTCGGCGGACTGTTTGAGCAGCGTCGAATACTGGCGGGCTTCCTGGGGGAGGTCGGTGATGTCTTCAAGGAGTCCGGCCATTCCGATGACGCCGTTCATCGGGGTTCTGATTTCATGGCTCATGGCAGCCAGAAAATCGGACTTTGCACGGTTGGCGGACTCCGCTTCCTCCTTGGCGATCCTCATGCTCTCGGCTTCTTGGCGTCGAGCATCCGCCAATCGTTGGAGGAGAGTCCTTTCCCGTTCGACTGCCTTTTGTCGTTCTGCCTTCTCGCAATCGAGCTCCGTGACGCGTTGCTCGAGCTCGGAGTAGGCTTCCTTGAGCTCGTTGTCTCGCAACTGGATTTGGCCCAGCATGGCATTGAAGCGCTCGGTCAGTTGGCCCAATTCATCCTCGGTGAGCTTTTTGGCCCGAACGGAGTAGTCGCGGCTACCGGCCACCCGATCCGTGGTAGCGATGAGGTGATGGAGGGGGCGAATGAAGAGGGCGGTCAGTCGCCTGGAGACCAGATAGGCCACCAAGGTGCCAGCGAGAATGATAAGACAATTGACCACGATCGTCGTTCGAATGTGCCGGTGGAGCACCGATTTGTCGGAGACCACATGAACGACGCCCATGAATTCACCTTCCTGGGAGGTCACATGGGCGACGAATCGGAAGTGTCCTTTGGTGTCATGAGCACCTTCCGGCAGGAGACTGAGGACGGTCGAGTCTTTGATGTCGCTCTGGGCAACATCCGCTCGCCGATAGGTGGCAAAGGTATTCCGGTCCCGGTCGAAAAAAATCGCGCAGACGATCTCTTTTCGGTGGGATGAGTGGAGAATGCTTTCTGCCAGCTTCTGCGTCGCTGACTCGAACCCTTCGACCTCTTTCATGGCGAAGGCTTCCCTTCCGTTGTTCGCCATATTGATCGCGATGGTTTCGAGTTCCTTGATCTTGAGCTGACGAATCGCTCGGATTTCCGTCGCGATCATCGCTGCTGTGGAGAGAACCAATGCGGAAACACTCGACAGCATCATGAACACGGTCAGCTTGTGCGAGAGATTGAGTTGGTTGATCCAACGTGCCATGCTTATCTCCGCTCGCCGATGACCATTTGCGTCGTGAATCAGTTGACCTTCTCGGTGAGCCGGATGAGGTTTTCACTCAAAAAGATCCTGGCTCGTTTGGCGGCTTGGAGATTGAGTTCGAGTGCGAGCCGATCGCCGCGAAACTTGATGCCGAGAATCCCTCCGTTGGCGGCAAATTGCCCCAGATCTCCCACGGTGAGCACGTGGTTCTCCTCGAGTTCAAGCTCGTCAAGTAGTTGATGAAACTGATCGGCTGAAGCGATATCACAGAATAGAATATGACTTTTCGTGTAGTCCCCGGCATCCTTGAAGAAACGGATCTCGATCGTTCGTCCTTTAACCCGTTTGCCCTCAAATGGTTGGAGGGCGCGACCGAATTGATGGGCGCCGATGACGCCAATGATCAAGGGAGAGCCTGGCGTCTCGAAGGCACCTTGGGGCCAGGTGGTGAACTTGGCGAAATTGTAGAGGAGGGCGGCTTTTGCGTCCGCCTCCCTCAGAGAGCCTTGGGAGGCAAGGCCCATTTTGGTGAATAAGAAAAGGAGCATGAGTAGGGCACGGGTCGAGGACAGAACAGAGAGATGGCGCGCCACCAATTCGCCACCAGGTCTCCTCCGATGTTTCAACGCCTCCACTTGGTATTTCTGTTTACCGTTGGGCCAGGATCGGGGTTAGTGATTCCAGCTCAGGGCGATGCTTAATCGCCATTTTTCGCCGGGTTGGGGGCCGTTTAACCGCTGGTAGACCGGAATGCTTCCGTCGAGTCTCAGGGATTGACCTTTGAGGAAACCTTTGCTGAATGGAAACCGAACTCCAAGGCCGAGGCTGACTTTTTCTCCCCCGAAGAGTTCGGGGTCGGTGACCGGTGCCGGGGTGAATCGGCTTCCGTCAGGACGGATGATGAACAGGCGTTCATCAGCGCCATGAATTTGATCCCAAAGT
>DEAY01000445.1:10438-10812 GCA_002348345.1 Verrucomicrobia bacterium UBA2970 | reverse complement strand
ACGACTACCTTGAACTGATGCCATTGGGGGAGGCACCGATCGACGTTTCGGGATGGCACTTTGAAGGCATACAGTTTCGGTTTCCCGCAGACTCGATCTTACAACCGGGCCAACGTTACCTCTTGGCCGACGACGCCGATGCTCTGGTTCGCCTCGACCCCACCTTGAGAGATCGCATCATCGGAAGTTACGGGGGCTCGCTCAGCAACCGGGGTGAACGAATCAGTCTCTTGGATGCCGGGGACATTCGGATCGACACCCTCGAATACGATGACCGCTTTCCCTGGCCCGTGACTCCCGATGGACTCGGTTCGTCGCTCGAACGACATTGTCTTGAAGGTGGGTTTGACCAACCTGACTCATGGTCCGCCTCG
>DEAY01000445.1:3756-10140 GCA_002348345.1 Verrucomicrobia bacterium UBA2970 | reverse complement strand
AAGGTGGGTTTGACCAACCCGACTCATGGTCCGCCTCGCCGCTTCATCAACCCTCACCCGGGCAGCCGAGCCGGATCGAATCCTGTGATCCGTTGGGTGAATCGAGTATTCGAATTTCAGAAATCCTCTACCACCCGGCCCCGAGAACGGAGGATGATCGCAACAACGAATTTGTCGAACTGACCAACATCGGCACGGCACCCGAATCATTGGAAGGTTGGGTGATTGCCGGGGACCTGTTTTATCTGATTCAGAACGCCCCCTCGCTGGGCCCCGGAGAGAGCCTTTTACTGACCTGGAATCCCTCATCGTTCCAAGACCGGACGCCGCTGAATCGGGATCGGATTCTCGGTCCCTACCTCAAAGGGCTCCCGAACGGCGGGGGTGAAATCATAGTCGTTCGCCAAGATGGCCGCCTGGCCGATCGCGTTCGCTACGATGACGGCTTTCCCTGGCCTTCCCTGGCCGACGGCGGCCTGGGGACGGACGATGTCTCCCTCCAACGAATCTGCCTGGAGGGGCCGGGTGACGATCCCGGAAACTGGAGGATCGCCAAGACGCCCAACCCGGGCACCGAAGCGGCAGTCGGTTCGCCCTGTCTCGCCCCCCCTCTCGTGCGCTCGACGGGAACCATCCCCGCACGGGTCACCGCATCCACCGAACCGATCCTCTTTGCCGAGTTCTCTAATGAGCAACCCAATTCGGTTTCAGTAGAATACTGGATCGACGATCCGGAGGATACCGGGGAACCGCACTTCAAAACCGACCTGAACGATACCGGGACCGTGGGGGATCAAACCCCCAGGGATGGTCGCTGGAGCACCACGCTCCCCTCAATGCCAGCCAACGCCATCGTGCGTTACCGCCTCGAGGTCCAGCAACCGCTGTCTTCACGAACCTCTCCATCCCCGGAGCGCGACGCCTTTGCATGGCACGCCTACTTTGTGGATCCCCAGACCGATTCCAATCTCCCCAACAACTACCATCTCTTCATCTCCTCACGGAATTGGCGGGCCCTGCACCAGGCCACCCAACCGGGGCGGGTCTCGCGGGGACGTGCCAATCCTCGTTGGAACGATGAAGTTCCGGCCGTCTTCGTGGCCGAGGGCGTCGTGCATGACGTTTCGGTCCGGCATCAAGGGAGTCGATGGAACCGCAAGAACGGAGGCACGATTGATTTCGCCTGCGCCTCCCACCAATCCGGTTCCGCACAGGTGCGGAGTTGGCGCATCGATTTCCCATCGCATCGCAATCACAACGGCATGGACGTCATCCTTCTTCAAAAGCAGTCCGGCTGGCCCCAACACATTTCATTCAAGATGTTCGAGCAGGCCGGGGTTCCCGCGCCGCGAACCAGTTGGGCGAACTTGAGAATCAACGGCTGTGACTATAACCGAGACGCCTTCCAAATCGAACGCCCCGGACGTGATCTCGTCGCCCGCTGGTTCGATGACGTCGGCGACCTCTTCAAGTCGCAAGGCTTCACCGGCAACGAAGGCCCCTGGAGTTGGGGAGATGCGCGTTTGATTCGCGGTTCGCGTAACGGATCAACCGAACAAGAGCGCTATGAACACACTTACAACCGGAAAACCCATGGCTGGAAGAATGATCCCTTCGATGGAAAGGAAGACGATCCCCAAGCCATGATCGAAGGGCTCCATCAAGCCAGAGGCCAAGGGCGGGAGGCACTCCGCGCGTGGCTCGCCAACCACTTTGATATCGACCGCACGCTCCGCTACATTTGCACGATCAACTACGTCGGCACATTCGACGACATGTTTCAAAATCACTATCTCTACAAAAAAGCGGAGGACGGCAAGTGGTGCCTGTTTCCCTGGGACATGGACAATACCCTCGGAGGAGCCTTCGGGGAGACCAATGCCAACCCGTTCCGAGGCGTCGACGAAGCCCGGCATGGTAATGTCGGCAACCGCAGCCGATGGTGGAACAGGATCAAGGATTCATTCTTTATCGCCTACGAAACTGAGTTTCTCGAACGCTTCCATCAGTTGAACCAGACGGTCCATTCCCCCGACGCCCTTCGCCCCTTGATCGAAGAGGCCGCCCACATCCGTGGATTGGGTTCCAACGCCGTCACCAAGCTGATGAGGCATGTGACCAGTCGGCATCGTTACCTCAACCAATTCCTCACGCCGCGACTCGAGCCCCCCACCCTCTCCCTGCAATGGGACGGCGGCGAGGCCGTTCTTGAGTGGCCCAACCACCGAACGGACTACCGGCTTGAGCACACCACCCATCTGGACGGACCGTGGGATGTCTTTGAAGGCTCGAGCCCTCATCGCTTCAGCCGCAACCAGAAAAACCAGTTCTTCCGACTCGTTGAGGATCGCTAGCCCGGACCCCGGCCTCGTGGAGAGCTCAAGCGGGAAGGGAGGCCCATCTGGCCTCCAGATCGTCACTCTCCCACCACGGATTCCGGTGCAGATCATTGGCAATGACCAGCGCTGCGTTGTATCCCGGCAATCCGGTGATGTTGCCCCCGGGGTGCGTGGCTCCCCCGCACAAATAGAGTCCCTCAAGGGGCGTCCGATAGCGCCCCGCCTCATAGAAGGGCCGGTGCCGACCCACCTGTCCATGGGCGAATGATCCCACGAGCAGATCCCCATCCCGCATATTCGGAAGCGCCCGGACGGTGTCGCGGGGAGTCACGACAAATTGATCCACGATATTCCCCTCGTCCAGATTGGGCGCAAAGCGCCGCCACAACGCCAAGAGCCGGTTCCCACGCTCCGCTCCGATTTCATCCCAGTGGTCGGCGTCCCCCCGCAAGTGGTAGGGAACCTTCTCCCAAAGGAATGCGGTATGATACCCCCCCCCTTGTGAGGGATCGAATCGCGAGGGCACGGCCCCCCAGGCGATCGGATCGGGAAGCTGACCTTTCTCGTGGCTCTCCACCAGATCGGGGAACTGGGACAAGCGATCCAACCCCAAGATTGTCATGAAGGCTTGGTTCAGCTCAGGGCGCTGCCGTGAGGCCAACCAATGAGGCGCTTCCCGCAAGACGAGATGAAGCCCCATGAGCGGCGCAATCAGATTATACTCGTATCGAGCCGCCCGCTCACGCAGCGCTCGGGTATCCGGAGACGGAGCCAAGAGCTCGACAAAGGTTTGCTGAGGATTGAGCGAAGAGACGATAAACCCCGCCCCCTCGAAGGTCTCTCCATTTGAACACTCGACCCCAACCGCTCGACCACGCTTGGTGACGATCCTCCGGGGCGAAACGCCACATCGCACCTGCCCCCCATGAGCCTCGATCACCCGGACGAGCGCCTCGGCGAGGCGGGCCGATCCGCCGAGACACATCTGCGCCTTTCCTGAACTGGCGAGCAAGGCCGGAATGGAATGCCCAAAGCCCTTGAGTCGAAGGTCCACCTCGCGAAGCCCGTTAAAAAACAGCAACCCAGCCTGAACGGTCTCGTGCTCGAACTCCCGTCGTACGAATTCCAAGGGTGACAAGGAAGACGTCTCCAACAAGAGTCTGCCCAGTGAACTCCGCTCCAGGAGTTGACGTCGCCGCTCCGGATCCATCGGGGGACAATGGGCCTCGGGAATGAGAATCTGATCGACGATCGGCCGAAACCGATCCCTCCAGTCGCGGAGGCGATCCGCGTCGCGCCTCGAAAAGGCAGCGAAGGATTCGACCGTTAACTCGAAATCTCGCCACCACTCAAGCGTCCGCCCCTCGGAGGTCACCAACGCGACATTGAGGTCAGGCTCCACATAACGGGCACCATACGATTCGAGTTCGAGATCGCGGTACCATCGCATCTGCGTGACCGCACGATGAAAGAAGGAATGAAGATTATGGAGACACCCCGGGACCCGCGGATTCTCGATCGTGTTGAGCCCCCCCCCTGGCTGGGAAGCACGTTCCAAGGCAAGCACCTTAAGCCCCATCCGACAAAGATAAGCCTGGAGCACCAGCGCATTGTGCCCCGCACCCAATATGATCCCATCACAGCGTTCCATCTGACGTTTTCCTTATCCCACCGCAGGATCCGCAATCGCCCACACCCTAGGAGACACAGAAACGCTTCGGTCCGCCCCCAGCCACATTCGATGGAGGCGGCGGCATTCCAAAAATCCACACTCACCGGCCAGATCCAGGGCCGTTTCATTCTTCAACGGGATGTCCCAGATCAGAGGCTCTAGCCTCGACTCATCCAACAGCAACCGTGTGGCGAACCGACCCAGATCGGCCCTGGAGAAAACGGCTGGTCCCAGATAGAGACGTCCGGCGCCGCGTCGGACCATCCCGTATCCTAGGTCGCCGGAGACAGGATCACGCATCACCAGGGACAAACGGCACTCCCCTGACAGTCCCTCGATCAGGCGATTTCGATTGGCGCCGAAAGCCTTACGATCGAGGGCGAGAACCGCATGGTCAAGGACCGCGGAAAATTCTCGCTGGCTCGCGAACGATGCATCTGGCACCTCGATTCGAAGTCCCCCGCATAAGGCAGCCCGTTCATGACGAATGATCTCATCGGTTTCCACAAATCCCAAATCCGAATAAAGCTCACGGCCCACGGGCGTTGCGTCGAGGCCAATCCGGGCCACGCCACGCTCTTGGCAAACGTCCAGACACCGTTTCAGCAAGGCCCGAGCAATCCCTAGCCGCCGATAGGCAGGATGAACGATCACCATGCCGATCCAGGCCATTTCGGAACCGTAACGCCATAGGACCGAGGAGCCAACCACACCGTCTCCCCAACTCGCCACCCATGATTCGGCAGACGGGGCCCCCATCAGCATCGCCCAAAAGGACGCCGATTGATTCCAGCCCGCAAGGGATCGCAGCCAATTCACCGACCACAGATCATCAGCCCGGCACGTTCGAATCTCAAAGGAACGTCTCATGATCAATCCACGACGACAACGGTCCGGATGCGACTCAAACTCCTCGTGGCGATGATCCTGGGACTCCGTGGTTTGACCTCGCACATTGGTCTCGTTTTTCAGACACTCCGATCATGACATTCTGCGGGATTCGAACGCTTGGCATTCTTCTCTCTTGCCTTACCGCCATCAGCATGAGCACTCAGATGATCGTCGAGGCAAATGAGACCAAGCCCCTGTCCCGAACCTATAAAACCATTGGAAGCACCCACCTGAACCTATTTCTTTACGGAGTGCAAGATCCCGTCACAGGGCCGCCGAAGCCGGCCATCGTCTTTTTCTTCGGAGGCGGCTGGCGATCGGGCTCTCCCCGGCAGTTCGAACATCATTCCCGTTATCTGGCATCGAGAGGAATGATCGGCATCACGGCCGACTACCGGGTCTCAACCCGTCATCAGAGCAAGGCCCTCCAAAGCGTTCAAGACGCGAAATCAGCAATCAGATGGGTTCGGGAAAACGCGAGCGAGCTCGGTGTCGATCCTGACCAGATTGTCGCAAGCGGAGGATCTGCGGGAGGACACCTGGCAGCCTGCACCGCAGTGATCCCCGGAATGGGGGAGCTGAACGAAGACCTGACCATCGGTTCCCAGCCGAACGCACTCGTCTTGTTCAACCCTGCCCTTCTCCTGGCTGCGGCCCCAGGTTATCCCCAATGGGACGCCTCCCGGGAGGAAAGTCTTCGACTTCGAATGGGAACCGCTCCTAAGAATCTATCCCCTTGGTACTTTGTTCAATCGGCGACCCCACCCACCCGGGCTTTTCATGGACAAGCGGACACAACCATCCCGTTCTGGACCGCCCAAGCGTTCCAACAGGCGCAATTAAACCACGGGGGTCGGTCCCGTCTCGTGGCGTTTCCAAACGCGAAGCACGGATTCTTTAATTTCGGACGATCCAACAATGCCGCATTCCGAAAAACGTTGGAGGAAACCGATCGCTTCCTTCAATCCCTCGGCTACCTGGAAGGCCCACAGAGAGTGGAAGATTATTTGGCCCGGGTCGCTCCATCGAAATGACGATCCTCTCGGCCCCGTAAGCACCCCGTTCAGCTCACCAACCATCAGTCCTTGGGCCACTGCGATCGCTCGGACCACAACCGACCACCCCTGTCTTGTCGCTCAGCAAAAAAAGCACCGCAGTGACTACACTGCGGCGCTCTGAAACGTCCAAGGGAAACCTCTGGCGACCCTATTGAGGTCGGGTGGGCCGCTGGGGACGCCCTCCTCCATCTCGGCCCCCGCGGCTGCCGCCGCGACCACCAAAGCCTCCGCCAAAGTTTTGCGCCATCGCATCAATCTCAGCCTTGGTTAGGGCACCGTCCTTGTCGGTGTCGGCGCGATCCAGGATCCGAACCATTCGTTCAGGAAGTTCATCCTTGGTGATCTTGCCATCACCATTCTCATCGAATTCCAGAATTCGCTGCGCAAACCCACCGCCGGGTCCGCCACCAGGCCTCCCACCAGG
>DEAY01000445.1:1262-3420 GCA_002348345.1 Verrucomicrobia bacterium UBA2970 | reverse complement strand
CCACCAGGTCCACCAAACCCGCCACCGCGACCCCCGCGCGCAGGCCGGATCTCTTCACCGCTCAGCTTGCCGTCACCATCCTTGTCGAGCTTCTTCAGGGCAGCGGTTGCGTTGGCAATCTCAGAGGCGGAAAGCGTTCCGTCCTGGTCTGCATCCAAAGCAGCCATGATCGGACTCGGCCCGCCGAATCCGCCTCCTCGGCCACCAAAACCTCCACCCCGACCCCCGCGTTGGCGTTGCTGTGCACTCGCCGCTTCAGCAACGAGGGCGGAGAGAACAACCCCTACCACCAGTTTTGTCCATCGATTCATTTCTTTTTCCTTTGTTTCGTTTGTTGTGTTCCCATTCAAGACGATCCGATTCTAGGGGATTGGCTTCCCAATGGCATAAACCCCCTGGTCGGAACGCAAATAAAGTCGACCTCCCGCAACGGCTGGAGAGCCATTGAACTGACTCCGGTCGGTCCTGATTCGGTTGTGAGCCACCAATTCAAATTCAGGTTGGGCCTTGAAGACATAAGTCCCGCTGAAACGGGAGACCGCATAGAAATGCCCATCCCCATAAACCAATGAGGCATAGGAGGCGCGACGGCGATCCGAATTCTCCAGATCAGGCAGAGACTCGCGAAACACCAACTGACCGTCCTTCGCCCGCTGGCAAAGGACCTCCCCTCGATCGGTCACCCAATAGAGATAGCCCTCATGAAAGACCGGCGAGGCAACATAAGAGCTCACCCGACTCTTCCACATGAGATGGCTCCGCGTCACATCCCCTTCGCCTCCCATTCTCACCGCAAAACTCCCCTGGCTCGGGTATCCGCCAAACCCATAGGCAACCCCATCGGCAAGGGTCAGCGAGGGACAGATATTCCCAGGCAATCTCGTCTCGGCGAACCACCTGAGTTTTCCCGTGGAAAGATTCAAGCCCCAAACCTCGTTGGGCACCGCCAACACCAAATCATGTCCGCCACCCCTTCGCTCCGCGACCAATGGACTTCCATAGGCCAACTCCAAACTCGATGCTTCCGCGCTCCATACTTCTTCTCCCGTTTTCCGGTCAAGCGCCCGAATCGACTGGCTCTCCTCGCTCGCATTCACAATGACATGATCCCCCACCACGATTGGACTGGCCGCCGAACCCCACCGTCGATTGCTCGATTCCTGCCCCAGCTCCCTTCGCCACAGTTCCTTGCCCCCGTAATCAAACGCCAGCAACCCCGTTTTTCCGAAAAAGACATACACGGTCTCGCCATCCGTCGCCGGCGTACTGCTGGCATACCCATGCTCGGTCAGATACCCCCGATAGGGGTCCTCTGGCAGGCGAGCCGAGACCGGCTGATCCCAGAGCAGCTTACCGGTCTCCTCATCAAGACACACGAGATGCCGTGTCAACGCATCAATCTCACCTGGTTCAGCTCGATCAACGCCATAGCCCGAGTAACTCGTGACAAATACCCGGCCCTTGGCCACGATCGGACTTGAGGAACCCGGACCGGGCATCGAGGTCCGCCAGAGCAGGTTGCGGTCATCAGCCCAATCTCGTACCAAATCCGACTCCATCGCCTTCCCTGCCGAATCATTCCCACGGAACTGCCGCCATTCAGCCGCTTCGGCACTTACAGAGAGCGTCAGGGCCATTCCCAATCCATTCAACCATATCTGCTTCATCGGTTTCATCATCGTCTCACTGATCACCCTATGCGCCGATCAAGAAATCAAATTACGATGACACAGACGGTTCATCGGGAGAGAAGGTTACAGCCCCCTCCATTCGTTCATCCTCCAAAAAAGGGTAACGAGCAAACGGAAAACTCCCGGGAAAACATCGCCTCCCGGGAGTCATCTAGATTTACCAGTTGAAGTCTCGTCTAGCGGATCAGCGAGACATGCCCGACTGCCAAGTGAACTTTCCAAAAAGGGCGTCCCAGTGTTCGGCCGGGCCATGATGATTCCCAGATCCATCTCCAGATTCCTGAATCCGTCCAGACGGATGAGGAAATCCATTGGGGGCCGGCGGGAGAGGGTGTGCATGATCGACAGGCACCACATCAGGATGACCCGGTGAGCCATGCCCTTGCCACGCATCAGCCTGCTTGTGGAGATCAAAGTGAGGTCCCTTGGGGCGGCCATTCTCGTGGTCGGCCTTGCCTGGTTTACGA
>DEAY01000445.1:0-930 GCA_002348345.1 Verrucomicrobia bacterium UBA2970 | reverse complement strand
CTGGTTTACGAGGATGGACTTTGGGGCCGTTGGGCCGGCCGTTGTTTTGGCCTGCCTGCCCGGCCTTGGGGCCATCGGCGTTAATCGGTCCGACAATGAAACCGATCATCTGTGCGCCAGGTTCACCCTGCTTGCGAGGGTCGACTTTCGCTCCCTCGTGCTCATGGCCCGCCTGCCCCGGCTTGTGGGGTTTGGCTTGTGGGCCGTTTTGATCGCCACGCGGTTGGCGAGCGTTTTCCGGCTGACGCGGATCGGTGTCGCGACCATTGGGTCGGTCGCCCAGTTGGCCGTCTTGAGCCGGCTTGCGGGGATTGACCTTAGGGCCATTCGGCCGTCCCTGTTTTGGGCTCGCCTGACCGGGCTTTCGAGGATTGAAGTCAGAGTCGGCTTCCCGTCCGGTGGAGAACCCGGCGTCAGAGAAGTCAACCGGGAATTGATTGGGATCAATTTCGGGAAGGTCGATACCTTCTTCTCCAGTCCCTCCAACCACGACGTAGCGGATGTCATCCACGCCGAAGATGTCGCGGCGGTCATGCGGTTCCCCGTCGTAGAGTTCGATCAGACTGAAGGATGTGATCGGGCACTCCTCGGCGATGAATCCGAAGAATTGAAGGCCGCCACCGGGGTTGAGCCCTACATCCGTTTGAACGGCCTGGTTTGAGCCATCCGCGAATTCAATGAAGGCCCACACCTCCCGCTTGGTATCCTCCAGGCCCATGAGATAGAACCCAAGCGCCGTGGCGGGACGGGAGAATGAGAGTTCCACGCCCCCGTCGGGCCCGTCATTGAGGGGCAGTACCTGGAGATGCTTGTCGCCCCCAACGGTCGTGTTGTATCCCAGGCCCGAGCTGGCCGTCGTTTGATCGGAAATCCCCGGTTGGTTGATGCTGATCGGGTCGCCCGTGTTCAGGAGGGTGGCGGTCACGTTGG
>DEAY01000067.1 GCA_002348345.1 Verrucomicrobia bacterium UBA2970 | reverse complement strand
ATTTTGAGTCTTATCACAGTGGCTGAAGCGAGACCCAATCTCGTCATTATTATGGCGGATGATCTGGGGTGGATGGACCTCGGGGTTCAAGGGAATTCTGCGATCGATACGCCTGTCCTGGATGCCATGGCAGCCCGAGGGATGCGTCTCAGCAATGGTTACGCAGCGGCTCCGGTCTGCTCCCCGACACGGGCGGCGATGATGACTGGGCTGGCCCCAGCGCGCCTCCAGATTACCAATCATGCCCCGGGGCATCCGGAGGACTTTGTTCCAGAGGGAAGGCCGTTGTCGGGCGCCCCGTGGATAAGGCATCTTGGCCTTGACCATGAGACGATTGCCGAACGCCTTAAGGAGGCCGGATATGCGACGGGCTTTGTCGGGAAGTGGCACCTCTCGCACCGCCCTCGGCGATCCCAGACAGAGCCGCTTGAAGGACAACTGCGACCGGAGCATCAGGGATTCGATCTGAATGTGGGCGGCTGTTCCTTCGGCGGCCCCCCCAGCTATTTTGCGCCGTATCGCAATCCGGCGCTCAAAGACGGTGCCGAGGGTGAGTATCTCCCCGATCGGTTGGCCCGGGAGTGTGTCGATTTCATCGGACAAAATCGTGATCAGCCGTTCTTCCTTTGTTGGTGGAATTACTCAGTTCATTATCCCCTCCAGGCGCCCAGGGATCTGGTTGAGAAGTATGACCAGAGAAAGGGGCCCGGGAATGAGAATCCAACCTATTCGGCAATGATCGAAGGGATGGATCGTTCGATCGGGTTGCTCTTTGAAGCCCTCGAACGTCATGAATTGCGTGAAAAAACCTTTGTGCTGTTCACGTCCGACAACGGATCCTTTGGCGTGGATGTCGCTCCCTTAAGGGGCCAAAAGGGGTATTTGTGGGAGGGCGGTCTCCGCGTGCCTTGGATCGTTGAGTGGCCGGGTGTGGTTCCCGCTGGGGTCACCTGTGGCGTGCCGGTGATCAGCATGGATGTCTACCCGACCTTGTTGGAACTGGCGGGTCTGGAACCCCGGAAAGTGCTCGACGGGCTTTCGTTGGTGTCGCTTTTGAAGGGAACGGGTCCCTTGCGGCGCAATACCTTGTACTTCCACTATCCCAATTATGCGTTTCACAAACGCAATCGCCTGGGGAGCGCGATTCGAGAGGGTGACTACAAACTCATTCGTCGTTACGACGATGGGTCTCTTGAATTGTATGACCTGAGCAACGATCTTGGCGAACGAATCAATCTCGCTGATGAACTGCCGCTTTTTGCCCAACGGCTGAACGGAAAACTTGCCAGGTGGTTAGGGAAGGTGGGAGCGGCCATGCCGCAACGGCCCAGTCCCTAGAATGAAGCGCCTCCCCTCGCTCCATTCGATGGAAGGCTCGAAGCGAACCGATCCCAAGCCCGCGGTCGCGGGAAAGACAAGTGGAGAATGGCTCCCAAAGGCCTCCGGAGCGAGTCCGAGACGACCCTTCAAGCTAGGCGACGAATTCAAGTTCTTGGCGATGGGGAATGAGGCCGGCCTCATGGGCTTGCCCCAGGAATCGCCGGATCGTTTCACGGCCCTTTTCACCATAATCCAGGGTCCAGTGGTTGACATACATACCCACGAATTCATCCGCCAGCTCCGCCCCCATGTCACGCGCAAACTGGAGCGCATAGGCGACGGCCTCGGGTCGGTGATCAAGACTGTACTGGATGCTTTGGGTGAGAAGGTCGGAAATCGTTTTTCGGTCTTGCGGAGCGAATCGTTTGGCGATCACGTTGGCTCCGAGTGGAAGGGGCAAGCCCTCGTTTTCCTCGCCCCACCAGATGCCGAGATCCTTGCAGAGTTTGAGCCCCTCGTTTTGGTAGGTGAGCTGTCCTTCGTGAATGATGAGCCCCACATCGGCACGGCCTTCCTTGAGGGTTGCAAAAATCTGATCGAAGGGGACCACGACGTAGTCGAATTCATCGGCGGGTTTGCCGAGCCAGAGTTGGAGTGCCAGAAAGGCGCTTGTCATGGTGCCGGGGACGGCAATGCGGGCCTCGGCTATCTCACTGCGAGAGAGGGGTTGAGGGGCGACAAGCATGGGGCCGTAGCCATCTCCCATGCTGGCTCCACTGGGAAGGAGGGCGTAGTCGTGACTGACGTAGGCATAGGCATGAACGCTGATCGCGGAGATGTCCAGTTCGGCGCGGGTGGCTCGTTCGTTCAAGGTCTGAATGTCTTGGAGAATGTGCTCGAACTGGTAGCCCTGGCTCGGGAGTAACTCCTTGGCAAGCGCATAGAACATGAAAGCATCGTCGGGGTCGGGGGAGTGACCAAGGGTCAAGATCTGACTACTCATCGATAATGGGTTTGGCAATCGGTCAAGGTTCTCTTCAGTGTAACGTCCCTGGTAGCATGAACGAAGGCCACGGGCCGGTCAACGCCGGGGAGGCAAATGGCACGGGGCGGGGGAGGTTTTTACTGTCAGGCGGGAATCAAAGGCGGCGCCTGGGAACATAGTAAGGGTCAAAATAAACCCTTTCCCAGCGCCCTCTCTGAACCTCGTGTACCTTCTCATTTTTCCACGACTCGATGTGGCCGTCAATGAAGGCGATATTAATCCGGCCATTATGGGTGATAAACCTGCCTGTGGCGGCCGTTCCTCCCGGCGTGAAACTCGCGTTGCGCATGGTTTTGGAATCCTCATTGACCAAAAGAATCTTCTCACTGGGTGTCACCACAGAGCCTGCCTTGACGCCCTTCGGACCGGTGTTCTTGCGATTGGCGAGGGCGACGTTTCGGTCGATATGGGAGCTCATGGAGAAGTTCACGCGTTGGGCCCGACCGATCTGGCCGCTGCTCGGGCACCGGTAGACCTTGTACTCATTGGTGTGCCTTGGATTGAGGCGGATATGGCGTTCCTGTCCCGTCACGTAGTTGAAAACCGATCCGCATTCAGGGTGAAAGCCATAGGTCCGGGATCTCCAGGCCCGAGGGGCGTTGGGATTGGTGTCCGGTTGCCCGCCCCAGACCCAATCGGGCTGGAGATTGCGATCCACACCGCCGCTCCAAGGGAGATAATCCGAATGATCATCCACATAGAGCATCATGCCCAGGGTGATCTGGCGCATGTTGCTCTTGCAGACCACCGAACGGGCACTTTCCTTTGCCTTGGAGAGTGCGGGGAGAAGCATGCCTGCCAGAATGGCGATGATGGCGATCACCACCAACAGTTCGATCAACGTAAACGCCCTGATCTGGATAGTCTGGTTCTCATTCCTTAACATTCGTGTACGGTTCCATGTTTTGAGGCGAAGAACAAGATCTTTCACAGCTTCCCGGAAGCGAGCCCCATGCCAATTTATTGATTCAGCCCATCGATCCAAGTGCGGATCTTTTTCTCGAGGATCGTGAGGGGCAGGCAGCCTGACTCGAGGATCTTGTCGTGGAAATCCTTGATCTCAAAGCGACTTCCCAATCGGGTTTCCGCGAGTTTCCGAAGTTCGAGGATCTTCAACTGACCGATCTTGTATGAGAGCGCCTGTCCCGGCCAAGCCATATAGCGTTCGATTTCCGAAACAATGCTGCTTTCGGGCTCCGCCTCGTGGTCGAGGGAGAATTGAATCGCCTGCTCCCTCGTCCACCCCTTTTGGTGAAGGCCTACGTCGACCACCAGGCGAATCGCACGGTGCATTTCGGCACTGAGCATTCCGAAATACTGGTAGGGATCCTGGTAGAGTCCGAGTTCCTTGCCAAGAGATTCGCAGTAAAGTGCCCAGCCTTCGCCATAAGCGCTGTACCACAATGGGCGGCGGAACGCAGGCAGTTTCGTATTCTCTTGTTGGAGAGAGATCTGATAGTGGTGACCCGGGATCGCCTCGTGAAGAAACAGATCCTCATCGGAAACGATGTTGTAGTCTCTTACGCTGGGGATTGGCACGTAGAAGATACCCGGCCGGGTTCCATCCAGGGAGCCCGGTTGGTATTCCGCGCTGGAGGAGGCTTCCCGGAAGGCTTCCGTTCGTCTTACTTCGAACGCCGTTTTAGGCCTCAGGCGAAACAAACGCTCGACCTGGGGTCGCATGCGTTAGTGGATCCGGTTGAAGTGAGCAATGACTTGTCGAGGGTCAGAGAACGGGGTGAGTTGAGGTGACGTTCGAACGTGAGCGAAGAATGCCCTGAGATTACCTGGAAAATTCAGTTGAGTCTGCACCTTCTCCATTTCGTCGGTCAGGCGTCGGATCTCTCGGTGCCCCAACTCAAAGATCTCATCTGGGTTTAGTTCGGTGGTCGTGTAGATCTTGATTTGATGGCGATAAAATTCGCGGCCTTGGGGGAGGGCGAGAATCCCCGAGTTGTCACGACAAGCGGGGAGATACTCGTCTCGAAGGAACTGGAGGAGGGATTGAAAGGCGGGAATGACCTGCCGGCCCACGATCTCCGAATAGACGTGGGTAAGACGCCT
>DEAY01000112.1:929-13173 GCA_002348345.1 Verrucomicrobia bacterium UBA2970 | reverse complement strand
CCGTGGGCTTGCTCTTTCGAGTCGACTCGGGTCTGAAAATACTAATTCGCGTTACTTCTTGGAGACTTCGAGCTCAGCCAATTTGGCATGAATGTCGTTTCCATGTGAGCCTGCCTTCACCGCTTTATCGATGTGGAGGATCGTTCCGTCCTTGCCGATATAAAAGGTCCAGCGGAACGGAACGGGCCGGGTTTCATTGACCACCCCGTAAGCTTTGGCGGTTTCCTTACCGGGGTCACTGAGAATCGGGTAATCGAGCTCAAGCGACTCTGCGAAACGACGATTGGTATCGGCGTCGTCGCAGCTTGCGGTAAAGTAGGCGACTTTGAATTCACGAAGTTTTTTGCCGCTCTCACGGAGCGACTTGCATTCGCGTGTTCAACCACCCGTAAACGCCTTGGGATACCAGGCAATGACGACGGCCTGTTTCCCTGCGAATTGCGAGAGCTGGTAGGATTTCCCGTCGCTTCCGGGCAGTGTGAAATCGGGTGCCTTGTCTCCGACTTGCAACTCTGCCTGGATTGGCGGGGCTAGGGTGGCGAGGCCGAAGAGAAGGGCCACGCCAAACATAAGGTTTCTTTTCATAGTCATGATATGCTTTCGTCCCGACCCGAGAACTAACTGAGGCATCATAAGTCGTCGAAACGGGATGTCCATGAAGAAACCTTGGTGGGGTGGTGACTTTGCGACGGGGTCGCTGGAACCGGGGAGAGACGAAGGGCATTCAGAGGGTTATGGGCGGTCCCCTCTTTTTTGGGGTAACTGATGTTGGCGACGGGGGTTGGTTGAGCCGACGCCTGAGCCTCATGGATCGATATGCTCGTCTTCCATGATTTGAGACAAGGCAGTGACCAGGGCTCTGTTTTTGTTGGCGATATCATTGGCTTCACCGAGATCGGATCGAAGGTCATAGAGCTCAATCGGGGCCTTCGGTTCCTCAAGGATGTTCCGTCGGACGGCCTTCCAGTTTCCCTGAAGCACCGCGACTTTGCCGCCCTGTTCATAGAACTCCCAATACAGGTGGGGATGGATAACCTGTCGGGCCGGGTTGCCGGTGAGCGTCGGTACAAGTGAGATCCCGTCCGTCCGGTGCCTGGTGTGAATCCCAGCCAGGTCGAGCAATGTGGGAAAGATGTCTTGAAAACCTGAAATCAAGTTGCTCACTCGTCCTCCCGGAAACCGATCCGGGCAGTAGGCGATGAAGGGGACTCGAATGCCCCCTTCATAGAGGTCCCGTTTCATCCCGCGAAGGGGTCCATTCGAATTGAAGAACTCCATACGGTGCCGGCCTTCCTGGTGGGGTCCGTTGTCGCTGGAGAACAGCACCGCAGTTCGATGGGCAATGTTGAGGGACTCCAGGAGGCTCATGAGCTGCCCGACATGGTCGTCGATCGTTTTGATCATTCCGGCAAAGCCTTTTTCTTGAATGGGCCAATCTTCGTCGTCAAAGAAAGAAAAGAGAGGGGATCGCATTCCATTGTTTCCAATGCGAGCGTCGCCTCCCCCTTCGTTGTTGGCATGAGGAATATTGAGCGCGTAATAGAGAAAAAACGGCTCTTCGTGGTGGCGGCGGATGAATTTGAGCGTTCGATCGAAGATGAGTTCAGGGGCGTAGTCGATGGCGGTTTCGGCGACACCACGTCCCTCTCTCGCGGTTGTCTGCCTCGTTTTCCAGTCGGCGTAGAGCTGGTTTCCAAGGGGTTCTTTCTTCCCGTTGTGGATGAGGAATTCGGGATAAAAGTTGTGGGCGTGATACATGTTGATGTAGCCGTAGAACTCATCGAAACCATGTTGATTGGGATCATCAAGGGGTGGGGGGTTCCCGATGCCCCATTTGCCAAAGCAACCAGTGGTATACCCCGACTCTTGAAGCAAGCGAGCGACGGTCACATCGGAAGGGTGAAGCCTTCCAGGCCCATTTCCGCGAATGCGAGCATGCCCGGTATGAAGCCCGGTCATCAGAACGCAGCGTGAAGGAGCGCATACGGTTGACCCTGAATAGTGGCGAGTAAAACGGATGCCCTTTTTTGCCAGGTGATCAAGGTGGGGGGTTTTGAGGGTGGTTTGCCCGTAACAGCCCAGATCCCCGAAACCAAGATCATCGGCCAGAATGTAAATGAGGTTGGGTCGCTGTCCGGCGGACGATGCGAGCGGGTTCTCGGCCAGGACCGCGAGTCCCGTCATCAAGAGTAAAAGAAAGCGGATCACGCGACCATCCTATCACCTGTGTGAGGGCAGACAATCATGATCCAGTCGTCCACCCATTGAGCCAAACCTCGCTCTAAGCAGAGCATTCGGTCAGCGCCTGTTCGAGCTTGGTATGAAGATGGTCAAAGGAGCCATTGCTGAAGATACAAACCACGTCGCTAGGCGCTGCATGTTGAGTGAGATGGCGGCAAATCGAATCGGCGTTGCCCAGGTATTGGCACGGTTTGCCGGCCTTTTGAATATCAGAAACGAGCCGCTCTGGATCCAGTCTTTGACTGGCTTCGAGAAGTTCAAGCCGGGCGACCTGAGCAATGAGGATGGCGTCCGCTTTGGAAAGGGAGTCCGCCAATTCTCCCTGAAACACATTGCGTCGCGTGGTGTTGCTCCGGGGTTCGAAGGCCACCCAGAGCTTTTGATCGGGATAGGCCACCCGCAGGGCGTCGATGGTTTCACGAATCGCTGTGGGGTGGTGACCAAAATCATCAATGATGGTGATGTCATTGACATGGGCACGGATTTCCATGCGTCGCTTGATCCCTTTAAATGAGGAGAGTCCCTGTTGGATGGCCTCGGGGGAAAGTCCGCAGTGTCGGGCGCATCCGATGACCGCAAGGGCGTTCCGGAGATTGAGGGTTCCCACCATGGGGACTTGATAGGGCACGCCCTCCACCGCGAACTTGGAACCGGTGGGGCCAAGTTGGATCTCGTTGGCAGTCACCCGATTTCCGGCTTCGAGGCCGAAACGAGAGATCGGGCAATGGTCGATTTGGAGGAGGGACTGGAGATTCTCATCGTCGCCGTTGGCCAACAGCATGCCATTGCGCGGGATGAGATTGACGAAGCGCTGGAACGAGAGTTGGATGGCGGCCAGATCGGGAAAGATATCGGCGTGGTCGAATTCGAGGTTGTTGATGACGCCAATCTCGGGGAGGTAGTGAGTGAATTTGCTTCGTTTGTCGAAGAACGCTGTATCGTATTCATCCCCCTCGAGAATGATCCAAGGGCTATCGGTGAAACGGGCTCCACATCCGAAATTTCGGGGGACTCCGCCGATCAGGAAGCTGGGATTCAAGCCAGCGGATTCGAAAACCCAAGCCATCAAGGAGGAGGTGGTGGTCTTACCGTGAGTTCCGGTGACGACGATCGAACGTTTTCCGCGGATAAAGTAGTGCTTGATGAGCTCAGGAAGCGACCCGTAGGGAAGCTTCTGCTCAAGGACATGCTCGACTTCCGGATTGCCTCGGGAAAGGGCATTGCCGATCACCACCAAATCGGGGTGATGGGCGAGATTGGATGCCTGGTAGGGGGACTGAATCGGGATGCCCTGCGCCTCGAGAAACGAGGACATCGGGGGATAAGCGCCCTGGTCGGAACCGGTCACTTGATATCCCTGTTGTTTGAGTGCGGCGGCACAAGACGCCATCGCCGTGCCGCAGATTCCGCTAAAGTGGATGGATTGAACGTTCTGAATCACGGTCAGGTTCGCGACCTTGCTCGTCTTCGGACCGGTGTCAAGGCGGCTCTATTGTGATAGTTTCTTTTCAAGCATTTCGCCGACAAGGTTGGGATTGGCCTTGCCACGGCTGAACTTCATGACCTGTCCTTTCAAGAAGTTCAAGGCGGCTTTCTTGCCGGCCCGGAAATCAGCAGCGGACTTTGGATTCTCGGCAATCGCTTGATCACAGAAGGCTTCCAGGGCACCCGTGTCGCTCACTTGCGCCAACCCCTTCTCGTCGACAATGGCCTGGGGACTCTTTCCCGATTCAAACATCGCGGCAAACACTTCCTGAGCCATCTTGGAACTGATCTTGCCACGTTCGACAAGCCCGATGAGTTGGTTGATTCCCTCAGGCTCGAATTTGAGGTCGGCGATATTGCTCTCGGATTCGGCGAGCTTGGCGCGAAGGTTGTTGATGATCCAGTTGGCGGCCGCTTTGGGTGAGGAGGAGGACTTGGCGATTGGTTCGAAATAGTCACCAAGCGCCATGTCATTGACAAACACGTCGGCATCGCCGGGGGGGAGATCGTAATCGTTCATGAACCGCTGTTTGCGAGCCAAGGGAAGCTCCACCACGCAGGCTGCTACCGATTCGATCCACTCGTCGCTCGGCTCGAAGGGCATGAGATCGGGATCAGGAAAGTAGCGGTAATCGTGAGCATCCTCTTTGGTGCGCATCACTTCGGTGATGCCGCCGATATCATCCCAACGTCGAGTTTCCTGACGCAGGGGCTCGCCCGAGCGGAGGGCTTCGATCTGCCGGTCCACTTCATAAAGGATCGCCCGGCGAACCCCGCTGAAGGTGTTCATGTTCTTGATCTCGATCTTCTCGCCCAGTTGGGTGGTGCCTTTGGGGCGGACGCTGATATTGACGTCGCATCGCACCATCCCTTTTTCCATATCGCAATCGCTGACGTTCCCATAAGTCAGGATATTGACGAGGGCATTGAGGTAGGTGTAGGCCATGTCCGCGCTGCGAAGGTCGGGTTCCGAAACAATCTCAAGGAGCGGAACGCCCGCCCGGTTGTAGTCGACGCCGCTATTGCGATCGAAGTGAGTGCTCTTCCCCACGTCTTCCTCGAGATGGGCCCGGGTAATTCGAACGTTCTCGAGTTGGTCTTCGAATTCAAATTCAACGGATCCGTGTTCGGTCGAGGGGTGAGACAATTGGGTGATTTGGTAATTCTTCGGAACGTCGGGATAAAAGTAGTTCTTCCGGTCGAAGCGAGCGTAACGTGGGATTTGACAGTTCAGGAGCATTCCGGTGAGCACCGTCAAACGAAGCGCTTCCTCATTGGCCACGGGCAAGACACCCGGCATTCCGAGGCAGACGGGACAGACGTGGGTGTTGGGCGGCGAGCCGTATTCGTTGGCACACCCGCACCACATCTTCGATTGCGTCTTCAGTTGGACGTGGGTTTCCAGTCCGATGACCGCTTCGTATTCCATAGGTTGGGGCGAGCATGCCTGAAGAGTGGGGGGGGACGCAAACAGGAATGGAGGGGGAGCATGGGGGTGCGCTGAACCAGATTCTAATCGGGGATTGTCACATTTGTCTTAGCCCCGTAGGTTCGAGATCGTTCGTCGTCGCTGGGGAATGCTGGCCTCCAAGCTTCGCGAGCGGAGAGTACGGTTACAGGTTGAGGCGTAGGCCGGCAGGGCGTTGCCTCTTGGGCGAGGCGGATAAAGGCCGGTTTCCACTATGGCTGGCCCCGAGAAGAATCCGTTCCAGCCATAGAATCCTGAGTTAAAGATCCGGTCTCTATGGCTCGAACGAGAAACTAAGGCAGCAACTACGAATGCCATGCAAGAGGCGGAAAACGCTTTTTTTGCGAGGATAAATCACGAGATTCAAACGCCCGTGAGTGGAATCTTGGAAGCGGTCGATCTCATCGCGGAAACGCCTCTCGATGATCGGCAGCAGACCATTGTAGCCACCCTTAAATCCAGAGCGGATTCCTTGCTGGCCTTGGTGAATAACCTTCTCGACCTTTCCCAACTTGAAGCCGGTAAGCTTACTTTGGAAGAAAGAGATTTTGATTTGGTATCGGTGATTCATGGCTCGATGGATTTGATGGCAGAACGGGCCCAGCGAAAGGGAATTGAGATTATTATGCTGATTCCTGATGACATCGAGACGCAACTCAGGGGCGATCCGGATCGACTGATCCAAATCGTTTTGAACATGCTCAGTCATGCGATCCATTTCACGGATGAAGGGGAAGTGTTCTTGGAGATCGAGCAAAAGGAGAACCGAGAGGAAGTGGTCGAGATTCTTTGTTCGGTGCGGAACACCGGACCAGGCATATCCGACTCAGCCAAGGCGTCCCTGTTCCTGCCCTTGACCCAAGGCGATGGGATGGGCAGCCGAAAGCACGGTGATGCCGACCTCGGACTCTCGATTTGCAAGCACCTAGTGGAGATGATGAAGGGTCAGTTCGGTGTGAACAGTGATGATGGAAAGGGGACCACTTTTTGGTGGCTGGCTCGGTTTGACCGGGCGCTGAAGCCGAAGCCTCAGGCGATCCCCGATTCTTCCCCTCTAAGTGGTCGGAAGGTATTGGTCGTCGATGACAATGAGACCAGTTGCGGGGTTCTACGTCACTATCTTGAGTCATGGGGGATGCAGGTGGATTGTGTCAGTAGCGGGAACGAGGCCTTGGAATCATGTGATCGAGCCGAGGAGGGCCAGCAACCCTATCAAGTGATTCTGATGGATATGGAGATGCCCGATGCGAATGGTCTTGAGTTTGCTGAATCAATGCGGGCTGCCGGTCTCTTTGATGAGACGGAATTAATGATGCTGGCCCCGTTTTACCCCGTCGTCGAATCGGCGGAACTAAAAAAAGGGGGGGGTGTGCATCATCTCACCAAGCCGGTTCGCAGGGGCGAACTGCGGGAGTGCTTATTGAGAGTCTTTGGTGAACGGATGGCATCGACGCAATCATCATCCGATGATCCCGATTCGCCAGCACCGCGATTTATTTCCTTGGCCAAGGAAGCTGAGCCCCGTCCGCCGACACCCGGAAAAATCCTCCTGGTTGAAGACAATGTGGCCAATCAAAAGGTAGCACAGGCTTACTTCAAGGCCTTGGGTGTGCAGATTGATTTGGTCAGGGATGGAGCGGAGGCTTTGGGTGCCTTTAAATCCGGCGCTTACCGCTTGATTTTCATGGACTGCCAGATGCCGATTATGGACGGCTACGAGGCGACGCGGCGAATCCGAGCTGAGGAAAAGGCCCAGAGGCTCGAACCGGTTCGAATTGTTGCCATAACCGCGCATGCGATGGCGGGGGACCGAGAGCGCTGCCTCGCGGCGGGGATGGATGATTATCTCGCCAAACCTTTTAATAAGCAGGGTTTGGGAGAGATGATCCAGAGGCACAGCGTCGAGGTTCCGAGCGAAGCATCCGGGTGAGAAATGGGTCTGACGGTGCGCTATTTTGACTACAACGCCACGACTCCAGTCGCGCCTGAGGTGTTTGACGCGATGGCGCCCTTCCTACGGGAATCGTGGGGCAACCCTTCCAGTATTTATGCCTTCGGCCATCGTTTGGTCGATGCGATTGAGAGGGCGAGAGAGCAGGTGGCTCAGCTCATCGGAGCTCAGCCAGGCGAGATTGTTTTCACCAGTTGCGGAACGGAGAGTAGCAACACGGCCTTGATGTCGGCGGTGTTGCAGGATCAGGGCCCACGCCACTGTCTGATGCCGACGGTGGAACACGCCGCGAACTTGGAAACCGCCAAACGTCTTGAGCAACGGGGTGCCGAGGTGGAATGGATCGGTGTGGGGAGGGATGGACAAGTCAGTGTCGACTCGCTGAGCGGGTTATTCCGCTCCGACACGGCGCTCGTGTCGGTGATGTGGGCCAACAACGAGACGGGCGTGATTTCTCCCATCGCCGAACTCGGCTCGCGTTGTCGGGATCGGGGAGTGCGCTTTCATAGTGATGCGGTTCAAGCGGCGGGTAAGGTGCCCATCGACGTGACATCCTGTCCGGTCGATTACCTCTCCCTATCCGGGCACAAACTCTATGCGCCGAAGGGGATTGGAGCGTTATTCGTCCGGGAAGGGGCTCCCTTTCACTCGCTCATCGTGGGTGGGGGCCAGGAAAAGGGTCGGCGGGCCGGAACCCAAAACGTGGCTTTCATGGTGGCCTTGGGCCGGGCCGCGGAGCTAGCGGGGGATATGCTTGAAGCGGAAAGCTTCCGGTTGACCGCAATGAGGGATCGGCTTGAGGGGAGCTTGCTGGAGCTTCCTGGGGTTCGAGTGAACGGAAGAGAGGCTCCCCGATTGCCTAATACAAGCAATTTGGTGTTCGAGGGAGTGGAATCCGAGGCACTCTTGCTCCTTCTTGAACGGGAAGGGATTTGTGCGTCGAGTGGATCGGCCTGTTCCACGGGCTCGCTTGAGCCGTCCCACGTTTTGGTTGGGATGGGACTGGACCGTCTTACGGCACTTTCGAGCATCCGGTTGAGCCTGGGAAGGATGACCAAGGAGGAAGATGTGGATCATCTCATCTCGGTGATGCCCCGCCTCATCTCGAGGCTTCGAGGGGCAATCCCTTAGGCGGTCGTGTCGAGATTCAGGCCATCGAACAACCCTTCTGGTGGAAGGGTCGTGAATGATGGTTGCGGGCTAATCAAGAGGGTTTCCATTTTTTGATCCAACCAAAGAGGGATAAACCATTGATTCCGATGCGTGGTGGATTCAGAATTGCCCCTGGAATGGATCCGATACTAAAGCTATTGAGGGAAGATGCGTCGTTATCCGCTGCCACCATCGCAAGCCGGTTGGGTCAGTCGGAGGGCGAGGTGGCTCAGGCGATCAAGGCGTTCGAGGATGGTAAGGTCATCCTGGGTTACCGGACCTTGATCGACGAAGACCTCTTGGGACTCAATCGGGTTCGAGCGGTGATTGAAGTCAAGACGACACCCGAACGAGAGGGAGGGTTTGACCGTATCGCGACTCGAATCGCGAAACACGATGAAGTGCGGAGCTGTTACCTGATGTCGGGTGGCTACGACTTACTCGTGATCGTTGAAGGCGATAGCCTCCACGCCGTCGCTACCTTTGTCGCTGAGAAACTGGCCACCCTCAAGGGAGTGGTCTCGACGGCGACCCATTTTCTGTTGAAGCCCTATAAGGAGCACGGTGTGCTGATGCACCAGGAAGCGAAATCGGAACGGCTCAAGGTCAGCCCATGACCCCGTTGGGGCGCCCCATTGACCATGGCATTGAACTTGATTTCAGGGCAGGAGCATCCGGTCCGAATGGACCGATTGACCGGAGTTTCGATCGCCAGCCCGATCGCTATTACCGCTTCCGATGCCGAGCGGCTTAACGCCCCATGGAAGGCCAAGACCCACGTCATCCTGGGAGGAGTTCTTTCCATGCTTGTGATGGGGGGGGGAGGGCGGCGTGCCGGTGATCACGCCATTCGGTTCAGCGTTTGGAAGCCCGATGGCTCCTCATCTGAGGATGCCAATGCGCGGTAGGGCAGGGCTTCATTTTTCCTGTGAGACAGCGAAACGGAATTTATTAGTATGGCGATCAAGGTCGATCCTCGAATCAGTCCGGCTAAATTACGGCCGCAAGTCCAACGACTCTTTGACGTGTCGGGGGATAAGATTCTTCTAATCAATCGACGATGGAATCCTGACCGCGGCACGCCGGTCTTTACCGTCAAGGGGCGTTATACGAGTCGAGGATGGACGGAGTGGACTCAAGGGTTTCAGTTCGGGGCTGCCATTCTCCAATATGAAGTCACGGGAGACCCGGTCTTTCTGGAACTGGGACGAGAAGCCACGGTGCAGCACATGGCTTCTCACGTTTCCCACATCGGCGTCCATGACCACGGCTTCAACAACGTTTCCACCTACGGCAATCTCCTGCGCTTGGCGAAGGAAGGACGTTTTGAGGCGAGCGATGCTGAACGGGAGTATTACCGGTTGGCCCTCAAGGTTTCCGGGGCGACGCAGGCAGCCCGTTGGACTCAGATTGCCAACGGGGAAGGCTACATTTATTCCTTCAACGGGCCCCACTCGCTTTTCATCGACACGATCCGTTCGCTCCGTGTCCTGGCGGTGGCCCACCAACTTGGCCACGTCTTGATGGGGGAGCGGGATCAGCCGATCTCGTTGCTGGAGCGACTCATCTTTCATGCCCGAACGACGGCCGCCTATGGCGTTTACTATGGAGCAGGGCGCGATCACTATGATGTGAGGGGGCGGACGGCGCATGAGAGTGTCTTCAATCTTAACGACGGGCATTATCGTTGTCCGAGCACCCAGCAGGGGTATTCGCCCTTCTCGACCTGGACGCGGGGGTTGGCTTGGGCGATTTGTGGTTACGCGGAGCAATTGGAGTTTGTCCGGACACTGCCCGCGGCGGCATTTGAACCGTTCGGGGGGAGGGTCAGGGTGGTAAACATGTTGCGTCGAGCGGCGGAAGCAACGGCGGACCACTATATTGAATTCTCTTCTCAGGACGGCATTCCGATGTGGGATTTTGGGGCACCGGGATTGGCTCGCTTAGGAGATTTTGGGGCCCGCGATTCCGATCCGTTCAATGGGATAGAACCGGTGGACAGCTCGGCGGCGGCGATCGCCGCTCAAGGCTTGATCCGTCTGGGGCGCTGTCTTCGGGGTGAATCCAAGAAGGCTCATTCCAGGGCGAAGCGTTATCAACAAGCTGGCTACACCATTGCCCGGAGTTTGTTTGCGGCGCCCTATCTCTCCACCGATCCCCGGCATCAGGGTTTGATCTTACATTCCATCTACCACCGACCCAATGGTTGGGATCATGTGCCGGCAGGACAGAGGATTCCCTGCGGCGAATCGTCAATGTGGGGAGACTATCATGCCTTGGAGCTTGGCATGATGATCTGGCGAGAGAGTCAGGATATGCCGCCTTACCACTTCTATGATTGCGTCTAGCTCCCATCGAGGCCTTGAAGAAACTTGTTCTCCGAGTGGGGCCTCCGGCTCGTCCATTGGGAGGATGGACTAGCGCGTCCGGTACCCCAGGCTGGATTTTGATGACATGAGCGAATCAGAACGTCCCTTCAAGTTAGTACGCCTGCCGTCTCTGAAAACCGTTGCTCGTTTCCGCGAGCATATGACCCGACTGGGGGTCTCGATCCCCTGTGACGAGGCGCTGGAAACAGGCGAGCAGGCCACCCTCCTTCAACCGGTGAGTCAGGCCCGCGTCAATGGCAAGTCGATTGGAAACCGTTGGGCGATCCATCCGATGGAGGGCTGGGATGGAACGGAGTCGGGCCGACCGACCGAGGAAGTCTACCGTCGCTGGCGTCGATTCGGAGAGAGTGGAGCGAAGTTGATCTATGGCGGTGAGGCCATGGCGGTACGACCGGATGGCCGAGCGAATCCGAATCAACTGATGATCCTTCCCTCGACCCAGTCCGACCTCGAGGATCTTCGGGAGGAACTCGTGAAGGCGCATCGCGAACGTTACGGGTCCGTGGATGACCTGGTGATCGGATTTCAACTGACCCATTCCGGGCGATTCTGCCGACCCAATGAAAAGAGCCGGTGGGAACCTCGGGTCGCTTACCGCCATCCCCTCTTGGATCGGCGTTTTCATGTTGATCGGGACGAGCAGGTGCTCAGTGATGCTGAGGTCGAGTCGCTCATCGATTCCTATATTGAGGCAGCCCAGGTCGCGGCCAATGCCGGGGCTGACTTTGTCGATATCAAACATTGCCACGGATACCTGCTCCATGAGTTCCTCAGCGCCCACACCCGGCCCGGAAGGTATGGGGGTCCCTTTGAAAACCGCACCCGGGTGCTGCGAGAGATCGTGGCTGGAATTCGCGATTCCGGGAATGAAATCGATCTGGGGGTTCGATTGAGCGCCTTTGACTTCGTTCCCTTCCGGCCGGATCCGGAACGATCGATTCGCGGGAAGCTGGGTCCCGGGATTCCCGAGGAGTTTTCGGAGCTACTCCCCTACCGTTATGGTTTCTCAACCCACCCGGATCAGCCGGTGGAATACGAATTGAGTGAGACCCATCAATTCGTCCAGTTGTGTCATGAGCTGGGCGTCAAGATCTTGAACGTGAGTTGTGGTTCCCCCTACTACAATCCGCACATTCAGAGGCCGGCCGCCTATCCTCCCTCCGATGGCTACCCACCGGCTAACGACCCGTTGATTGACGTGGCCCGTCAAATCGATGTCGTTCGACAGATCCGACAGGCCGCTCCTCCCGACTTGATTGTGGTGGGTTCGGGATACAGTTATTTGCAGGATTTTCTTCCGCACGTCGCCCAGCATGTCGTTCGAGAAAACTGGGTCGACGTGGTTGGAATCGGTCGAATGGTGCTGAGTTATCCTGAGATTCTGGCCGATGCCACAAGCAAGGGCGAGCTCGCGACGAAGTTGATTTGCAGGACCTTCAGCGATTGTACGACGGCACCACGCAACGGGTTGAAAAGTGGTTGTTATCCCTTGGACAAGTTCTATTCGAAGAAGGAAGAGTTTGAAAAGCTGAAGGAAATCAAGAAAACAATTTCAGC
>DEAY01000112.1:0-595 GCA_002348345.1 Verrucomicrobia bacterium UBA2970 | reverse complement strand
ACCTGCTTCAGTCGAGTAAGCGTTGACTCTCAAAGGAGTCCGGGAATCGGCGTTTCTCGATGGCGTAGTAGGCCCGCAGCAGATCCTCCTCAACGCGGAGCTCGGCGCGTAATTCCTGAAGGGGACAGTCGAGGTGGGCTTTGAAATCGATCTGGTGAAGGGGCTCGCAGTCGGAAATGAAACCGAGCTTGGTCGCGTCTCGGAAAACCCGCAGATCGGATTCGGTGAAGCGATAGTTCTTCGGGTAAAGATACTTGGTGAAGAAGCTGAAGAGACGCTCCTCGGTGGTGGAGACCCGGTCGGTGCTGCCCATGGTGAATCCAATCACAAAGGCTTCGTCCTTCGGGCGAATTCCCCGCCCCAGCAGGATGTGCAGATAGTCATGAGTCTCCAGATCGGTAGCGCCGTGAAACACATCAAAGCCGGGAAGATCGAAACGAGGATTCTCGACCATCTGAATGATGTAGGGAACGTCCTCCTGTTTCATTCCGAATGACTGAAGTTCCTGGTAAGCGGTCCCCAGGGTTTTCTTGCGGCATGAAAGGGGAACGAACCACCGATTGATCTGATCCTCAAGGTCCATGATTAAGAGCAG
>DEAY01000142.1 GCA_002348345.1 Verrucomicrobia bacterium UBA2970 | reverse complement strand
CAGGAGGTCAATGGGTGCAGTGATCCAGGAATCATCGTGGACCCCGCCACGGGCGAAGTGTTCTGCTTCGCCTTATGGATGCATCAGAAAGCGGGAAAACACCAATGGGGGGATGACGGGTCAGAGAAAGGGTTGGCAATCGGGAAAAGCGCTCAGTTCATGATGATCCGTTCCACCGACGACGGGAAGACCTGGACCAAACCGCAGAACATGACTTCGATGTGGAAGCGTCCGGAATGGATCCTCTACGCCCCCTCGCCGCAAGGGGGAATCGCATTGAGAGACGGGACCCTCGTGATGCCCACTGAAGGGCGCGACGAAAATGATCGGCGCTTTTCCAATCTGCTGATCAGTCAGGATCATGGTCGGACCTGGACGGTGAGTCCCATTGCGGCGAGGGAGAGCACGGAGTGCCAAGTCGTTCAGCTGGCAGACGGATCCATGATGTTGAACGGTCGCTCGGACCGCCCCGTGAAATTCCGCACGGTGATGGTCACTCGCGACCAGGGGCAGACGTGGAAGCCTCATGAAACGAATCGAAAGAGCCTCATCGGGCCGAATTGCAACGGAAGCCTCTTGCGCTTCGATTACCAGGATGGGGGTCGCTCCCAGTCGGTTCTCCTATTTGCCAATCCTTATTCACAGGAGCGTCGAAAGCACCATAGTATCCAGGTAAGCTTCGACGAGGGCAAAACCTGGCCCTCGGCGCATCGGCTTCTTCTCGACGAAGGGAGCGGTAATGGTTACCCTAGCTTGATCCGCATCGATGAACGGCACGTTGGAATTGTCTATGAGGGGAGCGGGGCTCAGCTCGTGTTCGAGAAAATCCCAATCGATGATTTGGTGAAACGGCCACGCGGCTCTTGAACCGGAGGATGATTTGATGTGGGGCCCCGCCGCTTGGTGAAACGGGCCCTGATATGAACGAAGATGATTCTTAAACTCATTGATGGAATGATCGACTTTCAATCGGGTAGGCGGTTAGCCCTGCTTGTCCTCCTGACCCTGTTTTGCCGCACGATGTCGGGCCAGTCGGAAGTCCGTCCCAACGTGTTATTCATTGTGGTCGACGATCTTCGCCCGGAACTGGGCTGTTACGGCGAATCGCATATTTCCAGTCCGGCCATTGATGCCTTGGCAGCGAGCGGGCGGCGGTTTGAGCGGGCCTATTGTCAACAGGCAGTCTGCAATCCGTCTCGAACCAGCGTGATGACGGGGATGCGGCCCGATTCGGTCGGCGTCACGAGCAATCGTTTGTATTTTCGAGATTTTCATCCGGAGTTGGTGACCCTGCCGGAGCATTTCAAACAGCATGGTTACCACACCATGGCGATCGGGAAGATCTATCACGGAACTTATCCCGCGGGGAGTAGCAAAAATTCGTGGGACGGGATAGGGGATCCTCAAAGCTGGTCGGAACCGGCGCTTCGGTTTGGCCCCCGCTATTACTATACGGAGGAAGGGATTGCCGCAGCGAAGGAAGTGTTTCATCAGATCTATCAACCGAACAATCCCGGTCCAGATGACTGGACCCAAAAGGTTGTTTTTGGCCCAGCGACCGAGTCGCCGGAAGTTTCGGATGGGACGCTTTATGATGGGCAGGTTGCCGATGCGGCGGTGGAGGCTCTGCGGAAATCGAGATTGAGAGACCGACCGTTCTTTCTAGCGGTGGGGTTCACCAAACCGCATTCTCCCTACATTGCGCCAAGAAGCTACTTCGATCTCTACAAGAACGTTGGCTTGACTGCGCATCCGGAGTTTCCCATCGAAGCCCCCGAATTTGCGGGGCACCGATCGGGCGAATTGCGCCGCTATACCGATCAGCCCGATGAGGGAGTGATTCCCGATGAAAGCCAGCGCCGGCTCCGGCATGGCTATTTCGCTTGTATCAGCTTCATTGACGCACAGGTTGGCCGCGTTTTGAGCGAATTGGAGCAATCCGGACTGGGGGACAACACCATCGTCGTCCTCTACGGGGATCATGGTTACCACCTCGGCGAACACGGGCTTTGGGGAAAGAACACCAATTTTGAAATCGACACCCGCGTGCCACTGATCGTCCGGGTGCCGGGCATGAAGCGCGCTGGAATTCCGAGTTCGTCGTTGGTGGAGTTGATCGATCTTTACCCAACCCTGGCTGAACTCGCTGGGTTACCCCCCAACGATCGACTGGACGGGAAGAGTTTTGTGGGGATTTTGAACGATCCGAATCGCATTACCAAGACCGAAGCAGTGAGTCAGTTTCCCCGCCGTGGTGGCGATTTAATGGGATACTCCATGCGCACGGCGTCCCATCGGCTGACGCAATGGGTGCATCGTCAAAGCGGAGAGATTCGGGCGACCGAGTTGTACGACTATGGAAACAGCCTCGTCGAGACGGAGAATATCGCCAGTCGATTCCCTCGATTGGTGAACCAACTTTCTGCACGACTTGCTGCCTACCGGGGCGGAACGTTCGCCGAAGGGGGTTCCAATCGCTGATGTCACAAGGAAAAGAATGACTGCGATCGTGTCTTGATCGATGAGGGACTTTCCCTGGGCAATCCAGATGAGTCGTCGGTTCGAACGATCAAAACAGGGTGTTCGTCAGGGATTTCCTTGATCAGATCATCACGACAAAAGTACTGTCACGCGATGGATTCTTATTTCAACCCGGGAGGAATTTTTCTTCTCCGGCGGGGTTTAATCGTTCTGGTCCTCTGGGCCTATATGCTTTTGGATGGAGGCTCTTTTCCTCGAATCCGTGCCGCGGAGCCTTGGTTCGAGAATGCCTTGGTTGGCATGGAGGTCGGGCCCACCGGAGCTCAATTTGTCGAGGGTAAGCCTGCGTCTGAATATGTCAGCATCTTCGATGGGCGTGACATTGTCAGGCGATGTGCCGCAGCCAACGCGGAGTATCTGGTGATCTGGGTTCGGGACGGTGAGTTCACCTTACATGAGTCGAGCATCTTGCCCAAGCCGATGGGGTTGGGGCAGCGTGATGTGTTGCGTGAAGCGGTGGAGGAAGGCCAACGGATCGGCTTGCCAATCATCGTATATTTCCAGCTCCAGTATCCCGCCTTCGAACTTCGGCGACATCCCGAGTGGAAGATCCGGCAGGCGGATGGAAAACCGATCGACTATCTGGTGTGCTTCAATTCGCCCTATAGGGATCATGTCAAAACGATCCTTGCCGAGGTGCTGAGTTACGGGGTCGACGGTTTTCACCTTGATATGGTTGACCAAGGTTTCGGGCCGCCAACGGGGTGTTGGTGCGATCACTGCCAGGAGCTTTACAAGAATCAATTTGGGGGCGCCATGCCTGAGGGGGTTCATTGGAATAGCCGTGATTGGGACCAAATGTTGCGATTTCGTTATCAGACGAGTGATCGCTTCAAGAAAAACCTGACGGACTACATCAAGCAAATGGATCCTGATGTGACGGTGGACTTCAATTACCATGGCAATCCGCCTTTTTCCTGGGAGGTGGGCCAAACCCCGGTTCGTCATGCGAATCATGGAGACTTCGTCACCGGAGAAGCCGGGCTTTGGTCATTTGGCGCTCTGACGGCGAGCTTCAATGCGGCTTGGTATCGCGCCGTCACTCCTGGAAAACCCTTTCAGGTTGCCGTGCAGCGGGGCGTTCGCATGTATCACGATCAAACCACACGGCCTTTGAACGATATGCGTTGGGAACTTTTCACCCTTTTGGCTCATGGTGCCTTTGTCACGATGATTGATAAGGTGGCCTATCATGGCTGGCTCGATCCTGTTGCCTACGAACGAATTGGTGAGCTTTTTGGGGAAGCCCAAGCGAAGCGATCCCATTTTGGACAGGCTCCCATTGAGGAGGTGGGTATTTATTTCAGTGTCCGGACACGCGATTGGATCGGGAGAGATCAGGCGGCGCGCTACTTTCAAAGTGTCCAGGGAGCCCATAAGACTTGTGTCTACGAGCATCACGGGTTCGGGTTCCTTTTTGACGAGAGTATCACGATAGAGAAGTTGAGAAACTTCCCCATGGTTTGGCTGCCTAACGCCGGGATTCTGACCGAACACGAGGTTCGGCTTTTTCGTCAATATGTCATGTCCGGGGGGAACCTTTTGATTACGGGGCAAGCTGGCCAATACGATTCCTTCGGACAGCCATTGAAGGAAAGCATGCTCAGTCGCCTGATTGGGGCGAAGCTGACTCGAGGGCTTGAAGGTAAGGACCCCTGGATTCAGTTTGGGGCTGAAGGGAAACCGGTCGAGATCCCCGCATCAACCGACCCGCCTGAAGCGCAGGGTCGGGCGACCTCCCTGATCAGCAACGGAATTCGAAAGAACTGGCCCTTTCTTATTGAGGGGCCCGCCTCCGTATACGAACCCACGGGCGCGACGACCGTGGGAACTCTCTTCAATTCCCATCGAATCGCGTTGCCGAATCCCGACGCGTATAACAAAGAATGGCCTCTCAGTGCCAATCAGGCCGTTGGCCCAGGCGTGTTGATCAATACGGTCGGTGAGGGGAAGGTAGTCACGTTTGCAGGTTCGCCGGACTTCGCGGTCGCCGGAGAGCATCACGTGGTTGAAGCACGGAAACTCCTGAGCAATGCGATTCGGTTTCTCGTGCCCCAATCCCGCGTTACCGTCACCGCTCCGGCCAATGTCGAAGCCGTGGTCACCGATGATCCGGAGCAACGGATTCTCCGGGTTCACCTGATTGCATACAATGCAACCCCGCAAACCACACCAGCCAAGAATCGGCCCTTCGTGCTCCCCGGTTTAATCGAGGACACGCCGCTCTATCGGGCGACGATCGAGTTTCGCGAGCCGATCAAGAATGCCGTTGCCGACGATTCCAAGACAAGGCTCGAGGTCGGGCGAGATCGTGTGGACCTGCTCATTGAGAACATCCATGAGGTCATCCAATGTCACTACTAAGGTGGGACGATCAATTGCTTCGTGGTCGATTGGAAATTGGGGATGACCCAAAGTTGAGTCTCCTGGTCGCGGGTGGATTCGGCGGATGAGTCCGCAACCCCGCTGAGGGAACGTCTCGAATCAGAGGGATCCCAAGGAGGTGATGGCTTCAGGAGGTGACCCTTCAGCGTTTCTAGGCGATTTGATGGGCGCCTGGTTTGCCATTCTCGATGATGAAGGAGGCTTTCGTCTGAATCGGTGAGCCCGGTTGGTCGACAAACGGGGTAATGCGAAAATGACTGGTCCATGAATTCGGAGTCACTTCGCAGCTTACGTAACCTCGGTTGGAATTATACCAACGGACGAACGGGTTCTGTTTCGCCGCCCGCTCGTATTCGGCGATGGCGTTGCCGCCATTCCCACCCGATGTTAGGGCCGTTCCGACCAATTCGGTGCCCACAACCGGCGAGGCCTCATCCCGAAAATCGAGCTGGAGATCATTGACCCAATTAACGTGAATATCTCCGGTGAGAACGACCGGGTTGGGGACGCTTCGTTCGTGAAGAAACTTGAGAAGGCGTTTGCGACTGGTTTCGTATCCGGGCCATTGATCCATACTAAAACGTTCGTATTCAGGCAGACCGCGGTTGAGAGGGGCCATCATGACTTGTTGGGCCAGGATATTCCATTGGGATTGGGATTGCAGGAGACGGCTCATCAACCAATGTTCCTGCCTTTCCCCAAGTATGGTGCCCCGAGGATCCAACGCCTTCGCGATCATGGGTTTCTGGTGGTCTCCATTGGGTTGGTCGGTTCGATACTGGCGGGTATCCAGGACTTGGAAGTTTGCCAGTCGACCGTAACGGCAGCCTCGGTAGAGGGTCATATGAGGGCCCTGTGGAAAGGATCGGCGTCGCAGGGGCATGAACTCATAGTAGGCTTGGTAGGCGTTCATCCGGCGCTGTAGGAATGCCTCTGGAGAGATTCCGTCTTCCTCTGAGACCAGATTGGCGTAATTGTTGTCAAACTCGTGATCGTCCCAGGTGACGAGCCAAGGAAACTGCCGATGTGCGTCTTGGAGCATGGGATCCAACCGGTATTGAGAATAGCGGATACGGTATTCCGCGAGACTCTTGATTTCAGTTCCGATATGTTGACGCGGTTGACCGTCTTGGCTGGCTCCTTCATAGATGTAATCTCCGAGGTGCACGATCAGGTCGAGATTCTCTTCGTGCATGTGCTTGTAGCCATCGAAATACCCTGTTTCGTAGTGTTGGCATGAAGTAAAGGCGAATCGGAATTGATCCGGCATTCCATCGAGTTCGGGAGCCGTTCTGGTGCGGCCGATGGGGCTCGTCGCGTTGCCGACGTGGAATCGGTAAAAATACCATCGATGAGGGAGGAGTCCTTGAACTTCGACGTGAATGGAGTGCCCGAGTTGAGGGAGCGCTTGCGCGGTTCCTTTCCTGACGACGTGGGTGAACTTGTCGGTGGTTGCGACCTCCCAACGAACGGTGAGGGGACGCGGATCCATGCCGCCTCCGGGTTCGAGAGGCTTCGGTGCCAATCTCGTCCAGATCACGATCCCATCGGGCTCGGGATCACCTGAAGCCACCCCGAGTGAGAACGGGGAGCTCTGAAATCTTGGGGGGTCGTTAACCTGGCCTTCCCCGCGAAGGGCGAGGGTAGGGATGGCAGAAACGGCACCGAGGTAGCGAAGGAATTGCCGTCGCTCGATTCCATACCGGTGGGATCTAGGGTTGGGAGATTGAAGCATAACGATGAATCAGTGGCTGGGAACTTACGGGACTCTATCCGTTGACTCGGGCGTCAGCCCAGAACGAATTTCAGTGAACGGTGTCGAGGGGGGCGACTTGCGAGTGGGCGGATGAAGTCCTGCTTTGCTTCTCAGTGGAAGTTCCGGATCTAGGCCGGTCTTGGAGAAAGGATGACATTGGAGAACCGGAAACGGATCATCTTACCCTGCCGACCGGTTTTTAGGCCTGGGAACCAACCAAGCGCTTGGCCGTAAGCCAACTGGGGCAAGGGAGTGGCTCATCGGCTCTGTTTCCTTGATCACCGCCTGGTTACATTTCCCGATCACCATCTTGGATCAAAGACCCTATTTCGTCTCGGAGTAGATCTTTTTCACGAAGTCCGAGTCCAGTGTGTTGGCTTCGGCTTGATCCTTGAGTTCCCTGCTCATGCCCTTGATTTTGCTCAGGGTGCGCCGCATGCGTTTGTTATCAATGTCGTTCTTGGGTGTTTCAGGTTCGTCATGTTGGGGGAGCAGCGAGCGAAACCTGGCCTTGACGGCTTCCATTCCTTGATCGGTGGTCAGGTTCCTCCATTCCATCGGATCGTTTTGGTGGTCGTAAAGTTCCTCGCTTCCATCGGCATAGCGCGTATAGCGGTAACGGGGGCCGCGCAGACTGTGGTTTTTGAATCCCATGGTGGTCAGTGTCGGGGTCTTCCATCGGGTGTCAGGCTTGTGAAGGACCGGCGCAAAGCTGCGGCCATCGAGGCCTTCTTTCGGCGGGAGTCCGCAGTATTCGGCCAGCGTGGGGTAAAGGTCGATCAAATTGACGATCGCTCGGGTATGGGTCGAGGGGCTTTTGCGATGGGGAAGATGAATGATGAGAGGCACCCGGTTGGACTCTTCCCAGAGATGGGTCTTTCGATATTTTAGTTTTTCGCCGAGAAACCATCCATGATCGCCCCAGATGACCACCAGGGTATTGTCTTTGTATGGG
>DEAY01000439.1:4035-8300 GCA_002348345.1 Verrucomicrobia bacterium UBA2970 | reverse complement strand
TGCCTCCCGCTTTCGCCTCAAGCCACTGGGTCCCCGGTCCGACTGCTTCGATCGCGACAAGCTTCTCCTGGCCTTCAATCGGAACCAGAGAGATTCCCGCCAGGCAACTTCCCATGAGAACGGCGAGAAAAAATCGCCTCAGTGGTCTCACGTCCATCGCCCGAATCGTGTTCAGCATTCTTAGCAGATTCACCATATGCCATCGTTTTCAAGGTCGCGGCCTGCTCCCCATGCAGGTTGCCCTGGTTAACCGGGCACGGCTATCCAGTGCAGCAACGGGACCGACTCTCGGGAATTCTCACACCCCAGACCGGGCGAAAAGGCTTAGATGTTACGAAACGACTCACGGCGTGAAAACCAGTAGAGTAGAGCCGTCAAGCATAGAGCTATGAAAATAAAACCCGATTGAATCATGTAAACCAATTCGGGAGATCGCTCGTTAAGAACCCAGCGCACCATCTTCACCGAAAACGCGCCCATCCCTAGAACGAGGATGAACTTCAGCCCGTAGGCCACGCTCCGGAGATGGAGCGGTGTCATCCTCGCGACCAGACTATTCTCAATCGGCTGCATTCCCAGGGAAAAGAACAAATAGCATAGCCCCACCACAAAGAGCAGTCCCTCCGATAGGAAACCGAGCAGGATCATGAACGGGAGCGCCGCCAGGTGAAACAAGAAATAGGCTTTTCGTAAATCCATCCGGTCCGCCAACCTGCCCCCGGTGATCTGACCGAAGATTCCGAAAAGATAGATTCCAGATACGAGGAGGGTGGTTCCAAAAGACTGGGCGGGAGAAACATTCCAACCAGGTTCCTGCTCCATCCACTGTCCGACGAGGTGGATTTTTTGCTCAAAGTATCCAGGAATCGAGACCACCGTTCCGCGATAACAGAGCCCGAGTACGCCCATCGCCATCAGCAGCAAGACGAAACACCGAATGGGTCGACCCGCAGTCCCTTCTGCCGAGACGGCTCCTTGCGCGACCGGCTGCTCATCGATATCCATTCTCCAGAGCACGACCCCCACGCAAAAGACAAACAAGCCGCTGACGAGGTAAACCGACCCCCATCCAAAGAAATGGGCTCCGGCTCCCGCCACCAAAGGACCCAGGCCGATTCCCAGATTCCCCCAGACTCCGTTATTCCCCAAGGCCCTGCCCCGGCTTCTGCAACACTTACTAATCAAACCAATGCCAACCGGGTGGTAGATCGAGGCAAAAAAACCAATCGCGGCAAGCAGCAGGCCAAAAACACCCACGCTCCGGCTGAAGCCCGTCGCAATCGACGACAATCCCAAGCCCCAGAACATGACGACCAACAGTTTCTTGTGGCCGTAGCGATCCGCCAAAAGTCCCATCGGAAGCGACACGATTCCAAAGAGAAGATACATCCAGAACCCGAGGTTAAGGGTTTCCGCCAGGGTCATCTTCAAATCCCGGTGAGCCCACAACGCCAAGGAGGGGAAAACCAGCATGTAGAAGTGGGCGAAGAAGTGACCAATGCCACATAACAACAAGATGCGTTTCTCATTGGCGTTCATCAAAACGACTCGACTTCTTGATCAAGATTTCCGGACACGAGCTAGGGTTTCGGATCCTCTCGAGTCGGTTTAGGCGAGGAGAGGCGAGCCAGAAGAGCTCCCACCAGAACGATGAGCGTGGTCCCCAGAATAATCGTAAAAAAGTCATGGAACGGACTCGCCTTAACGCCCTGATCCGCCAGCCATGAGCCGGGCTTGACCAAGGAAAGCCAGAGAATCATGAGAAGGCCGGCGATCGTTCCCGTCATCGCCGCCGCGTTGTTGGCTCGGCGAGAAATCAACCCAAGCAGAAAGATGCCCAGCATCCCTCCGCTAAAAATCCCGGACAGATTCCACCACGCGTCCAAGGCACTCTTGACATGAATCATCGCGAGCGCCGTCAACGTTCCCGCGAGTCCCCAGACAAGGGTCGTCCCTTTCAACACCCGCATGGATTCCTGTTCCCCGGCAGCAGGCCGCCAATATCGAAGATAAATGTCACGGAGAAAAAGCGTTGCCGAGCTATTCAAACTCGTATCCACGCTGCTCATGGCGGCAGCGAAAATAGCCGCGATGAGAAGACCCGTCACCCCCATCGGCAACTGGGTCACGATGAAGTGCGGAAAAACCGCATCCGGCTTTTCGGCGGCGTTGACCGCTTCCGGAAGCAATTCGGGTTGAGCGCTATAAAAGGCAAACAGTCCGGTTCCAATGAAGAAGAGGATTCCAGCGACCGGGGGAAAGAGAAGGGCTCCAATCCAGACGCTGAACCGCGCATCCCGATCGGATTTTGCGGTGATATATCGCTGAACAAAACTCTGATCGATTCCAAAATTCTGAAGATTGATAAAGATCCCATAGACAAGGATCAGCCAAAAGGTCGGCTCCGAAAGACTCAGCCCAAAGGATCCGAGACTGAATTTCTCCTCTGCTTGAGCCATGGCAAACAGCTGCCCTGGGCCCTCCGGCATCCCAAACAGCAACCATGCGGCACAGAGGATCGCCCCCACGGTCAGCACCACACTTTGAATGACATCCGTCCAGATCACCGCCTCGATCCCGCCCAAGATGGTGTAGATGGTGACCAACAATCCGGTGATGAAAATGATGGTGGGAACACTCCACCCGGTCAGAGGCGCCACGGCCAGGGCCACGAGATAGAGGATCGTTCCCATGCGGGCGAGTTGAGTCAGAAGATAACAAATCAGGGCATAGTTTCGCGCCCACGGGCCAAATCGCTGTTCCAAATGAAAATAAGCCGAGACCTCCGTCCCACTCCGATACAAGGGCACAAAATATCGGGAGGCCACCCAAGCCGCGATGGGCAACGACAGCCCAAAAACCCAAGGGCTCCAGTTTCCCGAATAGGATTTCCCAGGGTTTCCCAGGAAGCCAATGCTACTCATATAGGTCCCAAAGATCGACAATCCAACCACCCATCCCGACAGGGAGCGCCCCGCGGCCATGAATTCCTCCGTCCCTCGACTACGCCGGGACAACCAACAACCCACGCCGAAGAGACTCGCCAGATAGACGCATAAAACCAAGAGATCAACGGAGCGCAGGGATTCGGTCATCACAGTTTCAGGATTCCCGAGGACGTTAGCGCGGATGGGGTCCCAAGCCAATGGATTTCAATCTAAACCACGTCCGCCAAACACATTCAGGGAAGCGACCCTCCCTGTGATCAGCAAAAGGATGGTCAACCGCGTCCCGCCGTCGACGGAAACCATCCAAGCTCGATCACATCGGCCGTTTACCAGAATTCATTCGCGGACAGACGCTAGACCAGTGCCCTTTGAGGCTCAACCACTGCCCCCTTTTGACTTCGGCCTTGGGTGGCCTCCGATGCCAACCCACCCGACCCGTTCTAGGGGCTCAGATAACCGACGATTGAACGGAATCGATCGGGATTGTTTCCAGGATTCAGATTTCCTTGGGTACTCCCTGACCGCACATCCCACAACGATGGATCAAAGGCCTGAGCGGTGGTCGAAAACGACACATGCGCATCTCCCCAGAGGACATTGAGCCCAACTGGATTCCGTTGCGTTTTGTGAGGGATGGTTTTGAAGGAGTAGACAAATCCCGTATAGAGCGTGCGATGAGATCGGAGCTGATTGCCCCGCTCGGCAACCAATCCCCATTGCCGCTCGTTTTCGTTCTTGGGATTGGGGCGCGCGGGGCGGTCCGATTGAGGGTAATAGACATAACTCGATCGCACCCAGGCACCTTGGGCAACCGGAAAGGGGTGTCGTTGATTTTGATAGTCTTTCAACTCATACCCCCGCCCCTCCAACTCCGCCTCGCCACCTTTCAACCCCGGATCATAGTAGAGCTTAGGTTCGACAATATAGTTCCCTGTAAAGAGATGCCCATGATTGAACGGATGGGCCACATCGGCCGGTTGTTGATCGGCACCGCCGAAAAGCCGATAGGACCACCAAGGCTGACTCCCCTTCACGACCTCCGGATTGAATAGCGAGGGAAAGAGTTTGTCCTCGTGATCGTCCGCGTAAAGAAACGTGGCGATCCCAAATTGTCGCAGATTGTTTGTGCAGGCCGCCCGGTGGGCTTTGTTCTTGGCCACACTCAACGCCGGTAGAAGCATTCCCGCCAAGATCGCGATAATGGCTATCACCACGAGCAATTCGATAAGTGTAAAGCCTTGACGATGGAATCTCACCCAGTCAATGAACCATTGCCCCACCCAACACGCAAGGGGTTTAAAGCCACCGGGGCTCCCG
>DEAY01000439.1:0-3691 GCA_002348345.1 Verrucomicrobia bacterium UBA2970 | reverse complement strand
CTCCCGCCAATACGGGGACTTCCCGCTTGAGGCAATGCTGAGGCCGTCTAAGATAGGGACATGCGATTAATTCTCTTGGCAACCTGTCTTGTATTGGCCGTCCAAGCAGAGAACTGGCCGGGTTGGCGAGGCCCCCGGGGGGATGGGACGAGCTCCGAGTCCGCCCTCGCCATCCGTTGGAATGACACCGAGAATATTGCCTGGAAGACTCGGGTTCCGGGAACCGGACACTCGTCTCCGATCATTTGGAATGACCAAGTCTTCCTCACGACCGCACGTGAGGCGGAGCAGGAACGGATCCTGTTGGCATTGGACCGGCAGTCCGGCGCGATTCAATGGCAGCGGACGGTGCTTCGATGCCCCCCTGAAACCATCCATCGACTCAACAGTCGCGCGTCGGGGACCCCCGCTACCGACGGGGAACGGATTTACGTCGCCTTCCTGCGCCCTGAGGGAAAGCTGGTGATCGCCCCCAATGTCAGCAACGAACGCCTCATCACGCCCGGTCGGGTGATCATGGCGGCCTATTCGCTCGACGGCAGGGAGATCTGGAGAAAGGACCTCGGCCCCTTTGTCAGCGCCCACGGGTTCAATTCATGTCCCGTTCTATTTCAAGAGCTTGTGATCCTGAACGGCGATCATGATGGAGACAGCTACCTCGTTGCTCTCGATTGCAAGACTGGCGATGAACGCTGGCGAGTGCCGCGAGAGCACCGGACGCGAAGCTACGTCACGCCGCTCATCCGAACGATCGCTGGGCGCACCCAGATGGTCCTTTCGGGAAGTCATCGCGTGACAAGCTACGATCCCCTCACCGGACAGATTCACTGGAAAACCGACGGCCCCACCGAACAGTTCATCGCGTCAATGGTCTTCAATGGCGACCTTTTCTTCGTCACGGGAGGTTACCCCGAGCGGCACATCCTCGCCATTCAACCCGACGGTCACGGAAACGTCACCGACAGCCACATCCGCTGGAGGACAAAGCGCGGCGCCGCCTACGTCCCCTCGCCGATTCTCAGCGGAGACTATCTCCTCGTGGTTGCGGACAGCGGGATCGCCTCGTGTTTTGATGCCGCCTCCGGCGAACGCCACTGGATGGAACGCCTGCCCGGCGGCCACAGCGCCTCTCCTGTAACGGCCGAAGGGCGGGTTTATTTCACATCGGACCAAGGGATCACCTCGGTGGTCGAAGCGGGCAAGGAATTCAACGTCCTGGCTCAAAACGAGATCGGGGAACGGGTTTCAGCCAGTGTCGCTGTCAGTCATGGTCAGATTTTCCTCCGAAGTCACCGACACCTGTTTTGCATCGCCCCCACGAAACCCTGATCTCAGCCCCCCTTGCATTTCGCGCCAGGATGAAACCTGCCCGCATGATGCCTGAGGCCTACCTTGCCCAGCTCCCCGAGGAACGTCGGCAGGCCCTTCAACCCGCGAGGAAATCCAATCCGGGGTGATCGGATACTTTGTCCCTCACGCCCTCTATCCCCCGGGCTACCGCTGCAACCCAGCAGAACCGCTTCCCTTTGCCAGCCTCGCCCCGCCTCGCAAAAGAATGACATGACGCTGTCGATGATGAGCCTCTACGCCGACCCCTCCCACTGCGAATGGTTTCAGTCGGTCTGGAAAAAGACCGGCAAAAAACTGGATATGGGAAAATCGTGCATCCGATTCAAACGCCTGGAGGACATCGCCCTTGACGTCATCGGTCAGGCCATTCGACGGATTCCTATCAGCAGACTCATCTCCCTTTACGAGGCGGCTCAATCCTGAGTCGTCACCCAGAGCGGACCTTCGATTCATTGTGACCCCGCGTGAGCAAACCACGGGTCCCATCACCGAGCGGAGCTCTCGCCGGATGATTGACGCCTTGAAGAAGCCAACACGATGGAACCGCTCCGCCTTCCCTGAGATCCAAACCAAAGTCCACGGCGGCAGGTGGATCACCCGAAAACCGGACGACCATCCCAGAAAAAAGGAGAGATCCTTGAAGTCACCCTCGGTTTCCCTTCGCATGATCCATGGGAGTCGTCCTGTAGAAGCGACGCCAACACCTGCTAGACTCTGCCGCCAAGACGGCGGGTGACTCCTCCCCCTATCAGCCACTGACCGCTTCGCAACCAAACGTCAGTTGGTTTCCAAAAGGGTCCGTCAGGGTAAAATCCAAGTGACCATGCGCCTTCACGGAGGGGGGCGCCGGGGCCTGACCCCAGCCTTGCGAAGGGGCGTCTGAATCGAGCTCCTCCTGCTCAAGTTGCCAGGGCCGATGTTGATGGATGTCCTTAAAGCAAGACAGAACGTCACTCACCACGAAGTAAATCTGGCTCCGTTCCCATCCCGCCTCCACCTTCAGCATCAAGACCGATGAATCTCGACGAAGGCCGGCATGGGTGGGGAGATCTCTTGGCCACTGCCATTCCAAGGCAAATCCCAATCGCCGGTAGAAGGCGAGCGCCGATTCTAAATCTCCAACCGCCAACGTGGGCACTTGTTCATCAATTCTCCAACTCATCGACCCCTCACCCCCGTCCCTCCTTAAAACCGCCCCGGACCGAATGCGTCACCATCGAGATGAGGCGTCTCTTCACAAATGAGTTCGGCCAATAGGCGCCCGGTCGCCGGCGCCAGGCTCAGCCCCAACATGTTGTGCCCCGTCGCCAGGTAGGCATTCTTCAGTGCTGGAACTTGGCCGATGATCGGCAGACTGTCCCACGTCATCGGCCGCCATCCAAACCAAGGCCTCCGTTCCCCTTCCGAGCTGACCGGATTCAACAAGTAGGGTTCCGCCGACTGACAAAGTTGTTGCAACCGTTCTTCCGGGAGGGACTCATCGTATCCGGAAAACTCCATCATCGATCCCAACCGATAGCCATCCTCAAACGGCGTGACCCCGACCTTGTGCTCCGGAAACAGCATCGGATGTTTCGGACAAATCTCCGGACGACGCATCGTGATCGAATACCCCTTTCCCGGCTCCACCGGAACTCGGCAGCGGAGCTCCCCCCCCAGGCGAGCACTCCAAGCCCCCATCGCAAAAACGAAGCGGTCCGCCATGATCTCGCCCTGGGAGGTTTGCAGCGACACCACTCGCCCTCCCACTTTTCGCACCGATTGAAGCTCACATGAATCCCTAAACTGAACCCCTTTTTTCTGTAACTGCCGGACCCAGTTTCGATTGAGCACGTCGGGCCGCAAATGAGTATCACCTCGATAGAAATAAGCGCCTGGCAAATCGGCCTTCAATGCCGAGTCGAACTGAAGGAGCGAGTCCCCCTCGAGCCGTTCCGCGGCGACTCCAAATTCCTCACGCAACAACGCATCGGTTCGGGCGAAATCCGCCAAGCCACGCTCCGTCCGGAACACATACAACAACCCTTCCTCCTGCCATTGCGCTTCCAAACCGTCGGACTCAATCAGTTTCTTGTACTCGACCATTGACGAATCGAGAATGGCCTTGAGATGCCGCCCCGCCGCCAACATCGATTGATGTCGGCATCGACGAGCAAATTGCCACATCCAATGCCATAGCGCCGGATCGAAGCGGGGCTGAACTCGAAATGGCGAAGCGGGACGAAACACCGACTTGAGGGCCATCTTGACGGCTCCCGGCTCGGTGAGGGGAAGCACGTGGCTGGGGCAAACGTAGCCGCAATTCCCTTGGGAGCAGGCATTCCCGAAATCCCCCTTGTCA
>DEAY01000468.1 GCA_002348345.1 Verrucomicrobia bacterium UBA2970 | reverse complement strand
CAAGTTGTCTCGACGGGATTAGTCGAGCATGCAGATCTTTTTCAACGGCCGGATCATCCTTGAGGAGACTTTGTTGGATGATTCGGCCGTCTTTGTTGCTGACGGGACGATCCAGCGAATTGGTCCGTTCAATCAGGGTGAAGTCCCGGTGGATGCCGAGCTGATCGATTTAACGGGACAGTTCCTGGGACCGGGTTATGTCGATCTCCACGTCCATGGAGGAAAGGGGGCCGATTACATGGACGGGACCCCATCGGCCGTGATTCAGGCAAACCGGGCTCATTGCCGGCACGGGACGACGACGATTTTTCCAACCACCACCACGGGCAGTCGGGCCCAGTTGGAGCGCATGCTGAGAGCCTGTGCCGAGGTCCGGGCCGAGGGCCGGATTGAGGACGGGTCGAGGATTGGAGGGGTTCACTATTACGGTCCCTATTTTGCATCCGACAAGGTGGGATGTCATTCGGTTGAAGGGCGGCGCGACCCTGATCCCGACGAGTATCGAGCCGCTTTTGATCTGGGGATGATTCGCATTGCGACCTGCGCTGCGGAGTTGCCAGGGGCGGAAGCCTTCTACCGGGAAGCCTCTGATCGCGGTTATCTGGTCACCTGTGGGCATTCGAACGCCAGTTATCAAGAAATGCAGCGTGCGTTCAATGCGGGGATGCGTCATGTGGATCATTTCTGGTGTGCGATGAGTAGCGTCTCGACGATCCGACAGCGACTCGGGGCGCCTTTTCAGGCGAGCATGGAGCAGTTTGTTTTGATGAACCCCGAAATGAGTAGCGAAGTCATCGCCGATGGCGAACATCTGGCCCCGGATCTCTTGGAATTCGCCTATCGCATGATTGGTCCCGATCGACTGTGTCTGGTGACGGATGCCAATCGTGCGGTCGACATGCCGGCGGGGGCCTATTGTTTTGGCCCCACTGAGGATGGAGCCTGGTTCGAGAGCGATGGTCGGGTGGGACGAGTCGAGAATGGCTCGCTGGCCAGCTCCGTTGCCGGCATGGATCAACTGGTCCGGGTGATGCATCGTGATACGTCAAGTTCAATACCAGAGGCCGTCCGGATGGCCAGTCTCACCCCGGCCTCGCGGGTGGGGTTGGCCAATGAGCTCGGGAGCATTGCCTCTGGAAAAAGGGCCGATTTGTTGGTTCTCGACGCCGGATTGGCAGTCGATCGAGTGTTCATCGGTGGCGTGGAATACCAGACTCCGGGCGGGGCGTAGGGAGTAGGGTTGCCGGTCGGTTGCCAGGGGGCCGAGCGAGTGGAATTCCACCCCGCTTCCATGTGGCCCACTCGCAACCAGTGGTGGAGCCCGCGAATCTCTTCTCAGCGGGTTTCAGGAGGGACGATCCGATCGGCGGGGAAGCGGTGCTCCCTGGTCCACTCGGGCTCCTGTGGTTGCTCACCTGCTGTGAGGGTTTCTTTCCAATCCTCGTTGGTCATTCGGTCGAAGTTCCCTGGTCCGGAGGTGAATTCGTAGTAGGTGAATACCGGGCCGGCATAGACCCGTCTTTCGGCGCAATCGATTGAGATGAGCATCATCGCCGGGCTTCCGACGGCTTCGTGAAGGATGGTGCCCGGATCGCCGTCTGGAGCGGAGGGAAAATCGGTGTGGACGTCCGTCACGAGGGGATCCCAGAGATCACAGGGATGGGTCCCCCCTTGTCCCTGCATCTCACGATAGTAAAGCCGAGGATACCATCCGCTGTAGGTTCGGATTCCGACGTAGTCAACCATGATTTCCACCATGTTTTCGAGGAAGTGTTGTTGTCCTTTCGAGAGGGGTTGACGGCGGTTCTGGACCTGGACGATCTCGGCAAGTTGGGTGCAGGTTTGTTGAAAATGGCGGAGCGTTTGTTTCTGTTTTTCAAGAATCTGCCGCTTGCTCACGACTTCTTGGAAGAAGTCCGAATCGGGGAAAAGCAGAACCTTTCCGCCGGTTTCAACGGCTTCGAGTTGGTCGGCGGTCTGACTGGCCATTTCGGCAAGTGCGAGCCAGGCGGAGTGGTTGGGTTCGACGTAGGAGTGAGGAAAGGAACAGATCACGGGTGGAGTCGCGGACTGCTTGGCGAGCAGGACGGTGTTATGGCGCAGTTGTGTCCAAGACGCCAATTGAGAGCTGAGGGTTTTGCGGGACCAAGCTTTGGTTCGAAAGACCTCGGGGAAGGATGCCTCGTAGGGAGCTGACATTTGGCGTAGAGAGAACAGCCATGCGTTGTAGATATGGTCCTGCCACCGATCGATTGGCATGGCATCGAAGACATCCGCGAGGGCACCGAGTTGATGCTGAATGGGATACCCATCCCGAAACGGAACGCCGTTTTGGTTCCCGATTCGGTTGGCCAGGAGGTCCGCGGTTGATCGGTTGCCAAGAACGGTGAAGGCCATATCGACAGCGCTCGGTAATCGCCTCCTCAGTTTTTGCTTATCACGGAAAATGCGATCGAAGACCAGGTGACTCAGAGCCCAACTGTCCATGACGAAGCGCTGGCCAAATAGCGTAAAGGATCGGGGCAGCTTCAATGGGGGGCCTCCGGGCGAGGCGAAAAACCCGTGGGAGGTGATGGCCTGGACCCCCAGTTGTCCTGATTCGATTTGTTCCTGCAACTGACTTAACTGAGAGAGGGAGTTAACCTGGGAGACGTTCTCCAGTTTGGCTGCCTTGAGGACGCTGCCGAGTTGAGTCACGGTCATCGAATCGCTGACACCCGCGAGCATCCCGATGATGCGATCAAACTGGTTCCAGGCCTCCAGTTGACCGGCTCGAAGCATGGCCTCCCGAAGAAGCATGGCCGTTCCGAGTTCACGGGTTGAGGCCCGTTCTTTGGGGCCGGCCACACGAAGATCGATTCGGCCACACCACATGGCCGCTTGAAAGTAGCGGCGGAGGACTTTGGATCGCGTATAGTGCCCGCGAGGCTTGAATTGGGAAAAATCGGTGAGCTCAGGCTCGGTGCGTCCGAAGAGGGAAAGAGAATGGAGACCTCCTTGCTGAATCAAGGCCAGGATTCGGGCAATTTCGGCATCGGATTGACCCAGAATGCTGGGGATCGTGGGGCCGCTAAAAAGTGACAGGATGATGGTCAGATAGAGGTCGGCATCATGCAGGCTGGGGGTGAGCGCTTCCGAGGTGATGTTGGCGAGTTCGGGCAACTGTTCCCGCATCGAATGAATGATGGCGTAGAATTGGTCGGAAAGGATCAGTTCCTCCAGTTCGGCGAGAATCGATCGGTAGTTGTGGTGCCACGCATTGAGGACGGAATCGAGCGTGATAAACACCGGGAGGTCGTCGGAAAAGATTCTGTAGTAGGAGTCGGCAAAACTGTGGTGTCCCAACCGGCCCGTGACGACAAAGCCGTTCTGCTTAAAGGCGTTCAGTTCCTGGTCATCGAGACGGAAGTCCGTCAGTCGGCCCTCGTGGGGGATGAAGGGGGCAAGCGCAGGATCTCGCTTTCCGGGAGGACGGTTGAATTCCTTCCAGAACTGGGCGTCGGTCGGGTCGTAGCTGATCTCCGAGAGCAGATGATCCGGGTCGTGATAGCGTTCGAGAAACTCGGTCACGGTGATCTCCCCCAACGCGTCCAGGCGTCGCGCGAGTTCCTCGGAAAAGCCATAAAGTTCCGCCCCGCTAGCCGCGCTGGTCACCATGGCGATCGCGGTCTGCCGGGCAATGAGACGGTAGAAGCTGACCGGTTCTCCGTCGCGGTCCGTGTAGTGGGTGGGAGGGGCTTTCGGAGCCGTTCGCCGGAGATCGATGTCGACCAGTGTTTCCCAATGTTTCAGGTCGAAACTGCGTTGAAGCTGGTAGTGGGGTTCGAGGTGCCCGTCGAGATTCCAATTTAGCTGATAGCCGTTCTCGTCCCGGGCGGGCTTGATCTTGAGATCGGATTGCCCGAAGACCTGATTCACCAATGAAATCAGGAGCAAGGAAACCAGAGAGAAACGATGAGGGAACCAAAGTGCGTGGGATGTCATTTGATACTGGCCTTTTTTTGAGGCTGAGATCGCAACGGATTTCGCATTCCCAGTCAGCGGGCGATGGTCACATCGTGACTGAAAGAGGATGTTTCAAAACGCCATGGAGGACAAGGTCATTGGCGAAATGAAAGAGCCTCGGGCTGCGTGATTGAAATTCGAATGAGGGTTCCCGCTCGGGAGGATTGGGTTGGCCCGCTACGGGCCTACCCTGATGGCCGGGGCCGTGATCCTCTTGGAGGACGTTACGTTTGGGGCAGCACCCCTTTGGTTCAGATTTCGGATACGGCTTCCCTGGTCGATGTAGGACCGGGCGGCCTCATCGCCGATCACTCGTGTCACTTCCGCTTCCGTTTCCGCTCGGATCCGATCGAGGGCCGATTGCCGGTCTGCCTCGGAAAGGGAGTCGTCACGACGGATTTGTTGCGCTGCCTCTTGCGCCACATCCGTCACTTCGAAGATCTGGTAGACTTCCTCCCGGGGAAGATCGAATTCCTTAGCGACCTTTCGCAGACTTGAGCCTCGAAGGGTTTGCTCGTGTTTGAACTGGCGATAGCGATCGTCCCCCAAGACCTCTTCGTAGGCTGTCTTCAGGTCTTGCTCTCCCGCCGATCGGTTGGCATGCCATTCTTGGGCATCGTGGTCGTCTGTTGGACCAAAGGTGCCGTATTCCTCTTCGAAGGCCTCCCGGAGGGCGTATAGGTCGCGGAACTCCTGTTCGGTGACTTCGAATGTCCCCAATTCCGATCGCAGCATATGGGATGAGTTGGACATCCTGAGATTGTATTCCAGAAGCTCCTCGCGGGTCAGGAGTTTGGCAAGGGCCTCCTTTTGTTCGTCTTCAACCTTTTTCATGTCGGCCGGATCCAGTTGATTCCCCTCCTGGGCAGCGTCCATCATCCGTTCTCCCATCTGTTGCTGGAGCTCGATAATCGCCGTTCGTTTGGATTCGGGGAGAAACCCGAGCATCGATTCGTATGGGTCAAACATCGCCGCCAGATCACTCATTCGGCGTGGCACGTTCTGACCGAGGAGGGATTTCAGGGCAGCACGTCTCTCGTCATCGATTTGTTTGTAGGCTTTTCGTTGATTGGAATTCATCCCGAACATGGCGTTGCCCTTCCAATACTCGAATCGGGTTGCCCCCATCTCCTCTTTCGCCTCTTTCCAGCGTTGTTCGTATAGCTTGTTGACGTCGGCGGTGATGATGTCCCGGATGGTTTCCTCGGGACATCCGATGGATCGCAGGTTCTCGATGTAGGTGAGGTAGTCCTGGGATTCTACCGATTGCCAACTGAAGGTTTGAATGGGGACCCCTGTGTTGGCCGCCGGATCGGACGGCTTGGGGGATTGTATGAGGAGTGCCCCGGTATCGGTCTCGGGGCCAGGAGGCTCGGCTTCCGTGCGGGTCGGTTGCGGTCTCCGGGAGGTGAAAAGCGCGAAGGCGAGGATGAGGTTGAGCGTGAGGGACGAGGCAATGACCAGGGCCGTGGACTTCATACGGTTCTCGGA
>DEAY01000469.1:3770-8260 GCA_002348345.1 Verrucomicrobia bacterium UBA2970 | reverse complement strand
TCGTGAAGCCCGATCGAGTCAAGCACACGTCGGGAATGCTGGTCATTGGCGGGGGGAGCAATGGCGGAACACCTCCCGAGGAAGTGGATCCCCGATGGGCGGGAATCGCTGTTGAAACGCAATCGGTTGTCACCTCCCTGAGCATGGTGCCCAACCAACCGCTCCGGTTTGTCGGCGATGATCGTGATCGGGTGGAGGACGCATTGATCGCTTACGGTTGGGACAAGCACCTGCGTGGAGGGCGTGATGAATGGCTGGCCCGATTTCCGATGACGAAGAGCGCCGTTCGGGCAATGGATACGATCACGGCATTCATGGCTAAACCGGATTCGGGATCGATCGAGGTCGAAAGATTTGTGGTCGCGGGGGGCTCCAAACGGGGGTGGACGACATGGACGACCGGCGCGGTTGATTCGCGGGTGGAGGCGATGATTCCAATCGTCATCGACATGCTCAATGTCGTGCCTTCGTTCGAGCACCATTATCGGGTCTACGGATTCTTTGCCGAAGCAGTTGGCGATTACGAGGGGATGGGGGTCATGGATTGGCAACGTCGTCCGGAGTATCAGCGGTTGATTAAGTTGACCGAGCCCTATGAATATCGGGATCGCTTCACCATGCCGAAATACCTCATCAATGCGACGGGGGATCAATTCTTCGTGCCGGATTCGGGCCAGTTTTACTGGGATGATTTGCGTGGTGAGAAACACGTCAGGTATGTCCCGAACGCGGGGCACAGTCTGGATGGTACGGATGTCGTCGAGAGCATTGTCGCCTATTATCATGCGATCTTGAACAAGAAGGCGCGGCCGAGATTCGATTGGGAGATCAGCGATGAAAATGGTATCACCGTTTCGGTCGAGGATGCGCCGAGCGCCGTGACCATGTGGTCGGCGACGAATCCAAAGGTTAGGGATTTTCGGATCGATCAGCTCGGTCCGGAATGGAAGGCGACTCCCTTGAAGCCAGGAAAGGACGGTCGCTACAGGGCTGCTCCAAAGAAGCCGCAGGAAGGATACACGGCGTTCATGGTGGAACTGACCTATCCGGGCTTCAGTCGATATCCAATGAAATTCACCACCCAGGTGAAAGTCATTCCGGATGTCTATCCCTTTCCACCCTATCAACCCAAGCCGATCGATTAATCCGGGAACTTCTTTAAGAGGCGGCCGGATTTGGCGAGTCGCTCCCCGGGTGGCAGCCGAGCGCAAGGCGTTCCTTTCGGGGCGATGCCCATCGGTGGATTGCTTGGCTTCTCCACCCCCACTTCTCGTTTTTGATTTTGTTTTTCCGGGAGGATGCTTTCGGGGGGCGCCCTTTGGTGGCCGAGGTTCTCAATGATGGTAAAAGAAGCGCTTGAGAAGGGACTGGGGACGGACGGTGGCAAGACGGAATGGTTTGGGGTTGTTCCCGTGTCACGGATGATGGATAGTGGGAACAGATTGTTCTCATGAAAAAGATTCCTCTTACACGGCGCCGGTTCCTGGGTTCGTCGGTTGCCTCACTGGCCACGATCGCAATTGTTCCCCGTCGGCTCTTGGGTGGTCAGGGCCATACGCCCCCGAGCGAACAGATCACCCGGGGGGTCATTGGGGTGGGAGGCATGGGGCGTGGACACGTGTCGGGCATCAATCAGCAAGCGAGGTTGCTTGCCGTCTGTGATGTCGATGCCAATCACCTGAAACGTGCGGTCGAGTTGGGGGGCGCAGGTGTGGAGGGCTACCGAGACTTCAGAGAGGTGATCGACCGGAAGGATATCGATGTCATTCACATTCCCACGCCGCCGCATTGGCATGGATTGATCTCCGTCGCGGCGGCCAACGCCGGCAAAGATATCTGGTGCGAAAAGCCCATGACGCGGACCATTGGTGAAGGTCAGAAGGTGGTTGAGGCGGTGCAGCGCAACGGCCGTATTTTTCGCCTCAACACCTGGTTTCGGTTTCGAGGTCAGTTTTACGGACTGGGCACGACCGTCGAGCCGGTCAAGAAGGTGGTGGAAAACGGGTTGTTGGGCTGGCCCTTAAAAGTGACTGTCAGCGGTGTGACGGGGTTCAACTGGAAGTTTAATTGGGTAGGAAAAACCAATTTGCCCCAACAACCGGTTCCGGAAAACCTGGATTACGAGATGTGGCTCGGTCCGGCGCCCTACAAGCCCTATCACTCCCATCGGGTTCATGGTACGTTTCGGGGCTACTGGGACTACGACGGCGGCGGTCTCGGTGACATGGGACAACATTATCTGGATCCCGTTCAGTATCTTTTGAACAAGGACGGCGAAAGCCCGGTCGAGATCGAAGCGGATGCCCCGCCCCAGCATCCCGATGCCTGCGGGACCTGGCGGGAGGTTCGGCTGAAATATGCGGACGGGTGCGAGATCATTTTGGATGGAGCAAATCGATATCAGAATGCGGCGTTTATTGAAGGCCCGGAAGGCAAGATCTTTAAAGGGATGGAATCAACCATTCCCAACTTGAAGCAGAAGCTAGACTCGCTACCCGATCCGATCCCCCAGGTCACGGATTTCTTGGAAGCCGTTCGAACTCGGAAAAAGTTTGCCTTGAACGAATCCAATGGGCATCGCTCCTGCACCTTGGTGAACCTGGCCAAGATTGCGGTGCGGTTGCGGCGCCCCTTGCGCTTTGATGGCGATTCGCTTCGGTTCATCGGCGATGATCGGGCCAATCGGTTCATCCATCAACCCATGCGTTTGCCCTGGGTGATGTGAGATTCTGGCGACGACGGATCTTCTAGGCGAAGATGGCATGGACCGGTTCACCGGCGACATCGGTGAGCCGGAATTCGCGGCCATTATGGCGATAGGTGAGCCGCTCATGGTTCAGACCCAGCGCGTGGAGAATGGTGGCGTGGAGGTCGTTCACGCTGACCGGATTGGTCGCGCTGCGCCAACCGATTTCATCAAGTTCACCGTATGAGGTGCCTCCACGGATCCCGCCTCCAGCCATCCAGACAAGAAAGCCGTGGGGATTGTGATCCCGACCGAGCGCTTTTTCGGAGACTGGCATGCGACCGAATTCCCCCCCCCAGATGACCAGGGTCTGATCCAGAAGGCCTCGTTGTTTGAGGTCCGAGAGCAGCGCTCCCACGGGTTGGTCGGTTTCGGCCATCCGTTGGGCGTGCTGTTCCTCCAGATTGCTGTGAGAATCCCACTCGTCATCGCAGTAGACCTGGACGAAGCGCACGCCTCGCTCGATCAAGCGGCGGGCCAGAAGACACTTTTCGCCGAAAGCCCGAGTGTGGTCTTTGTCCAGTCCGTAGCGCGCGCGGATTGGTTCGGGTTCGCTTGCGAGATCGACGGTCTCGAGGGCTGAGGACTGCATGCGGAAGGCGAGTTCGAAACTGTGAATGCGTCCGAGTAAGTCTGATTCGCCTGGGTGCTTGGTAGCGTGAGCCCGGTTCCAACGACGGGCCAAGTCGAGCATGCGCCGCTGTTGCTCTCGATTGAGATCCTCTGGCCGATTGAGGTGGAGAAGCGGGGTGCCTTGGGCGCGGAAGGGGGTGCCCTGGAATTCGCTGGGGAGAAATCCCGCTCCCCAATTGTTGGCTCCGCCTTTACTGCCTCTCGAGTTCTGGAGCACGACAAAGCCCGGAAGCTCTTGGTTCGACGCCGCCAGGCCATATTGAATCCATGCGCCGGCACTCGGAAATCCGGTACGGACCATCCCCGTGTTCATTTGATACATCGCCGGCCCATGAGCGGGGGATTCGGCATGGCAGGATTTGATCAGTGCGAGGTCGTCCGCGTGCCGGGCAATGTGGGGCATGTGATCACAGATCCAGGTGCCACTCTTTCCGTGTTGCTTGAAGGTGAAGGGTGACTTCATCAGGGGACCCGGATTGCCGAAAAATACATCGATCGAAGCGGGGGGCTTTTGGCCATGATGGCGATTCAACGCCGGTTTCGGATCAAAGGTGTCCATGGCGCTTGGTCCGCCTTCCATGAAGAGCCAAATCACTGACTTTGCCGTTGCGGCATGATGAGTGCGGGTATTGGCAAGAAGGTTTTGCCGATCAAGCAGATCGAGTAGGGCCACCGATGCAAATCCGCTGCCCGCCTTGCGGAGAAATTCACGACGGTTGGTGAACCGGTTGTCGACGAGACCGCAAGGAAAGGGAGTGGCGTTTCGGCGATGATTAGTCCACATAGATGAATTCATTGAGGGTGAAGAGAAGATGACAAAGATTCTCAAGCTCTGAATGCCTCAGAAAAACAATGGCTTCCTCGAGCTCGGTGTCCCCCGGCAGGCGGCTGAGAGCGATTTGATAGGCGTGTTTGACTTGCCTGGAATGATCGGGTCCAACATCCCTTCGAACCCGGGTGGCAAAGTCGCGAGCCCAGCCACGGATTTGCGGGTTGTTAAGGAGCGTGAGCGCTTGGGGGGCAACGGTCGTCACGTTTCGCCTTCCACAACTGGCATCGGCATTGGGCGCATCAAAGATCTCCATGACGGGGTTGGGAACGCTGCGTTTGC
>DEAY01000469.1:0-3367 GCA_002348345.1 Verrucomicrobia bacterium UBA2970 | reverse complement strand
CGAGTCGAGATAGCTGCCTTGGGAATCGGCGGCTTAAATGGAGGCCCATCCATGGCCAGATTCAGTTTTCCGGCAGCCAAGAGCATTGCGTCCCGAAGAATCTCTGCTTCGAGGCGGACGGGCCGGCCCTCCCGTCGTTGTGGCGCTTGGTAGCGTTGGCTCATGAGCACGAGTTTGTGAATGGGTTTGAGTCGCCATTCCGATTGGACCAGGGTCGCCGCCAGGGTTTCCAAAAGCTCTGGATGATCTGGTGAGGCGCCCCTCGTGCCAAAATCATTGGGCGTCGTGGAGAAACCTTGCCCGAAGTGATGTTGCCAGATCCGATTCACGGCGACCCGGGCAAGAAGTGCTCCGGCCCCCGATGACACATCAGTCATCCATTCGGCGAGGGCGGCCCGCTGGTAAGTGGTCTTCGGTCGGATGAAGCCCTTGCGGTTGATTTGATCGTGTTCAAGGTCCGGCCAAAATGAACGACGGTAGTCATGCGGCGTTCGGGTGCCGGTCAGGATTTGGAGGAATCCCAAGCTAACCGGTTCTGATGGATTCATCACCTCTCCTCGTGAAAGGAGAAAAGAGGGAGCGACTTGGTGCTGTCGGTCGGTAACGACGAGGGCTTGCCCGATGGCTGACACAGGATTGTTGTCGCTTCGGATAGCGGATTGAAACTGGTGCCAGATTGACTGCTGGTCGGTCTCGAGCCATCGAAAGAGATCTTGGTCGTCGGGCCTTAATTGCTCTCCATACGCCTTGAAGAGTTTTACCGAGATTGGTACGAAGAAGTGCTCGGGTTGGCGAAGCCAGAATCTTTCTTCCTCGGTGAGGTTCAGTTGCTGCATTTTCCACTCGCGCCACCTCGCCGATTGCCTTTGTTTCCACTGGTCGAATTCACGGCGGGGTTTTGAGAGCGACACCGTGCGGCGTTCGCTGGTGACAAAGGCCGAGAGCATGCGGTAGTAGTCCCGTGTGGGAATGGGGTCGAATTTGTGGTCGTGACATCGAGCGCAGCCGACGGTCAGACCGAGAAAGGCCGAGCTGGTGGTGGAGAGCATGTCATCGAGTTGGTCGTAGCGAATCTTTTGTTTGTTTTCCTCTGTGTCTGCCGGGGTGGTCGTCCGCCATGGTCCGGCAGCCAGAAATCCCGTGGCGATCACGGCTTGGGGATCGGTGGGCGCATACTCGTCACCGGCAATCTGCCACTTCGCAAAGGTGTCGAAGGGGAGGTCTTGATTCAGCGCCCGAATCACCCAGTCGCGATACGGCCAGGCATGGGAGCGGTCGAGGTCGGATTCGTAGCCATCGCTGTCGGCGTAACGAGCCACATCGAGCCAGTGCCGCCCCCATCGTTCACCGTAGCGGGGGCTCGCGAGGAGTCGGTCGACGAGCCGCTCGTAGGCATTGGGCGCCGGATCTTCAACGAACCGTGTAATGTCCTCGGGACTGGGGGGCAGGCCGTGGAGTCCAAAGGTGATCCGGCGGATGAGCGATTCTCGGGGGGCTCGCCGCGGGGAGATTGCGTGCCCGAAATACCGGTCAATCGGATTGCCCCGTTGCGTGCCCAGGTTGGCCAGATCAAGAGGGCGAAAGGCCCAGTGTTGGCGGTCGGCCTTGGTGACGGCGAGTTCCCTAGGTCGGTGAAGGGGCAGGCTGGCTGCATCTAGCCGTTCGGGCCATTGCGCGCCCGTGTCGATCCACTCGCGAAGGATGGCCGTTTGCCCGGGATCGGGGCGCGGTCCGTTCGGGGGCATTCGGACGTTACGATCGGTCGACTCTAGCCGACGCATCATTTCGCTTTGTCCGCCATTTCCGGGAACGATCGCGGCTCGTTTTGATTCGCCGCCCTGAAAGGCTTTCTCCCGGGAATCCAGCCTGAGACCTCCTTTTCTTTTGGCGGCACTGTGACAGTCGAAACAGAACTCGCGGAGAATGGACTGAGCCTTCTGCGGGACGTCGTGCTCGCCTGATGGGGAGGCGGGAATGGCGTCAGGTGCCGCGATCGATGCGACAACGACGATCAAGAGAACGAGATCAGAGGCTGGTTGTCTCGATCTTTTGGATTGGAACAGGAGAGGGGTCATTGAGGTCGATGGAAACGATTGGGGCAGACTAGGGGGAAACATCATCGTCGTCAATGAGGCGCAAGGTCACCGTCACGGGAGTTCCCAGCGGAGGAATGGCAGCTTCGTTGGGGAACCAGATTTCATCGTTTTCGTTACCGGCCCGGGGGTTATTCACCAAGGCGTCTCGGTCCAATATGATGGCGACAATGGACTGGTCCGTGTTGGCGGTAAAATAGCCGTTGGTGATCCGGGCCCCGTTGTAAACCCATATCCCATGCGGGATCGGAACCTGGCTGTTTTCCAAGCGAATCCAGTCTTCGAGCCGAACTTGCTTCCATTGCTCCCCCTGCCGCCACTTGAGGAGGACATCGATGGGTTGTCCCTTGGGGCCTCGGCGTCGGGTTGACGGGAGGGGCAGGTCTTTCGGTCCCAGGAGGAGCATAGCGATGTGCACGTGAGATGGAGAGACCTCGGTTGAAAGCAGTGCTTCGTGGAGTTTTCCCTTTTGCCCTACAACCGCGTACTCGATGAGGACGTCTCGAAGGTTGACCTTCGTTGGAAAGCTTACCTCTCGTTTGGCTTTGTGGAAGGTGACGTTGCCGATTTGAAACCGTCCCTCTCCCAGGGGAGTTACCAGGTGTTTGATCCGCTCGGATGAGAATTCAGAGACTCCTTTGGACCCGTCGTCGGCTTGGGCCATTGACAGGGTCAGCCAGCAGACAACAGAGGCGATCCAGCGTGTCATAGGGCCAAGAGGTTAATCAATGGAGCGATCTTCGCAAGGTTGCTCGGCCAGACAATGAATTGGTGCCAAGGGGTTGAAGCACCGGGTTAAAGATGACCGAGTGAAAAACGGGTGGTTGGGGGCGAAGGCCAGGAAGAATCTGATGGTGAGTTGAGGGGCTTGGATTGGGCTGGTCACGAGTGAAGGATCCGCGTCGCCGGGATTGGAAGACAAATGGGTGTTCCTACTTTTGAAGATACTGGATGACCGCCTCGGTACGGTTATGGATTCCCAGTTTTCTGTAAATCCGCTTGAGGTGATTGCGGACCGTCCAGTTGCTGATCCGGAGGCGATGGGCAATTTCTTTATCGAGGTAACCAGCCGCCAAGTGTTCGAGAATCTCAAGTTCCCGACGGGTGAGAAGATTGAGGTTTGAGGAAAGCGGGGCATGTGCCATTTCGGTGAAGAGATGCTGGAAGTAGGTTTTGACCGTACTTGGAATAGTGGTGGCGAGGGCCGTCTTGTTCGCGGGGAAGGCAATCGGCTCAAGGAGAGCAGAGGGAGGACGGCGGCGAAGATAATAACC
>DEAY01000395.1 GCA_002348345.1 Verrucomicrobia bacterium UBA2970 | reverse complement strand
GGATCCTGTCGAAGAATGTGCTTTAAACCCGCGGCGAATGAGAGGGAATCCAGACCAATTTCCCGCTGTTCGATGACAGATTTTTTGTCTTCGAAAACGAATTCAAGGGGGTCTTCCAGGGTAATGATGTGACGTGCTGACTCGCTGTTGATTTGCTGAATCATCGAGGCGAGGGTTGTGGATTTGCCGCAACCCGTGGTTCCCGACACCAGGACGATTCCCCGGGGTTCCTTCGCGATGTCCTTCAGGATCGGAATGAGGCCCAGTTCCTCGAAGCTCGGAATCTCGGTTTTGACATACCGCATCGCCAGGCAGAAGGTTCCCCTTTGCTGAAAGAGATTGGTTCGGAATCGACCAACCCCCTCGCAGAAGTATGAGAAGTCGATCTCTCGTTCGACCTCGAATCGCTCCTGGAGATGGTGGGGGACAATCTCCTTGATGATATTGCCGAGCCACTCGGAGGTGGGATGGGGGGACTCGATCGGGAGCAGTTGGCCGTCGATTCGGACGATAATCGGAGCGTCCACCTTGACGTGAACGTCCGATGCCCCGCCCTCGACAGCCGCTTTGAGCACACGCTTAAAGATTTGCATGCAGGGTAAATCGGAAACCCGGTCGGGGCTTCAAAGCCGTGGCTGGGCTTGCACGAGCTCGGTGAGGCGTTGCTGGGCTTCAGGCGCAATCCCCATGAAGATGATCGAAACAAGATACCCGTTGTGCTTGTTTCCGCTGCATCCGACCACGATGCCGTTGCAATGGATACGGTCGTCTTGATTTGGGGATTGGAGGTCGATCGTCAGCTCGGTCCACATTGCAACTTCCTGATCCGAGAGGAACTCGACACCATTCTTGGTGAGATGAACGGTATGGGCGGGTAGTGCGAGCTCCAGTTCGTGGGCCCTCACCTTGACCGGGTCAAACACTCCAGACGTATCGAGCTTGGTTGCTTTCATATCACTTGCGTCTGTCAACTTACCACCAAAAAGCGCTCCGTCAATGCGGGTTCGCTCTTTACCACTCGATGATGGCTGCCCCCCAAGTCAATCCCGCGCCAAAGACGAGGATCAAGATCAAGTCTCCCCTTTGGAGCCGCCCGCTGGTTGCCGCTTCATCCAGGGCGATCGCCACCGACGCAGCAGATGTGTTGCCATATTTCTCAAGATTAACAAAAACTTGATCTTCTTTTGCTTTGAGTCGGTCACCAACCGCGTTAATGATCCGCTGATTGGCTTGATGGGGGATAATGTGCTGGATCTGGGTGATCTCGAGCTCACAACGCGCCAGGACTTCCCGCGCGGCGGAACACATTGCGTTGACGGCGTTCTTGAACGTTTCCCGACCATCCATGTGAAGAAAATGGAGGCGGTTCCTGACCGAATCTTCCGTTGTTGGGACTTTGGAGCCACCTCCCGGCATGTAAAGCAGTTCACCTTTCCCACCGTCGGCACCCATGGTGGCCGTGAGGAGGCCGTGGGAATCAGGGACGTTTTGCAGGATCGCCGCTCCCGCGCCGTCTCCGAAGAGGACACAGGTGTTTCGATCCTCCCAGTCGATAATGGTTGAAAGCTTCTCCGCCCCAATCACCATAACGGTGTTGTAGGTCTGGGACATGATGAATTGTTGTCCCACCTCCAGCGCATAGACGAACCCTGAGCAGGCCGCCTCAAGGTCGAACGCGGCGGCTCGCTTTGCGCCGATGAGTTGCTGAACCAAGCAGGCCGTCGAGGGAAACATCATGTCTGGGGTGATCGTTGCGACGATAATCAAGTCGATATCATCTGCGGTGAGTCCTCCCTTCTCGAGCGCGTCCTGTGCTGCCTTGGCGGCCAGATGAGAGGTGAACTCGTTTTCAGCGGCAACGCGACGTTCTCGGATGCCGGTTCGGGATTGGATCCATTCATCCGAGGTATCGACCAGCTTGGCAATGTCATGGTTGGTCAGAACCTTCTCCGGAACATAGGACCCGACGGATCGAATGGAACACGTTCGAGCCTTGAACGAGTGGGCCGCTCGGGGATTAACGAATTCAACCTTTCGAGTGGGCAATGTCATCTTGTATTGTCAATGGCGTGGGGCGGCGTTGGGTCCAGGATTTCGTTGGCCCGTGCCACCTCGGCAACGATTCGAGCGTTGATCTTGTGAGTAAAGGTTTCGGTGGTCATCCGGATGGCGTTTTGGATCGAGTGAGATTGAGCCGAGCCGTGCGCGATGACCACGTCTCCATTGAGCCCGAGGAGCGGAGCACCTCCGTAGGCGTCGGGATCCATTCGATTCTTGATCTTCCTCAATCCTCCCCGGGCAAGCATGGCCGCGAGGGAGCGAATCGGATTGGCGGTCAATTCTCTCTTGAGCCAACCGAAAAGCCCCTTAGCCAAACTTTCGCAGGTCTTTAGGACCACGTTGCCGACAAATCCATCGCAGACGACGACATCGACTTTGTCGTTGAACAAGTCGTGTCCCTCGACGTTGCCGACAAAGTTGAGATCGAGTTGGCGGCAGAGTTTGAATGTTTCCAGAGTGAGTTCGTTTCCCTTGGTTTCCTCCGTTCCCACGCTGAGTAGTCCAACCTTGGGGCGGTCATGCCCGAGAATCTCTTCGGCAAAGATGCTTCCCATGATCGCGTAGTGTGCCAGGTGAATGGGTTTGCAGTCGATGTTGGCACCTGAGTCGAGGAGGACGAACTCTCGATTGGGGGTCGGAATCACCGTGGCGATACCGGGACGGTCGACCCCCGGCAGGCGTCCAAGCCGAATGGTGGCAACGGTGACCACACCTCCGGTGTT
>DEAY01000323.1:4697-10720 GCA_002348345.1 Verrucomicrobia bacterium UBA2970 | reverse complement strand
TCGCTGGTTCTTTTTGGAGCGATCAGCCTCTCCCGGTTGCCGGTTCGGGAATTGCCGGACATCGATCCCCCAATCGTCTCGGTCCGTACTACCTATTTCGGAGCCAACGCGGCGGTGGTTGAAACCGAGGTCACGGAACGATTGGAGGAGGCGGTCAACAACGTTCCGGGAATCAAGACCCTGTCGAGTCGAAGTCGCGAGCAAAGCAGTCGAATCGATATCGAGTTTGATCTGTCGCGCGATATCGATATCGCCGCCCAGGAGGTTCGTGACCGGGTCGCTCGTGTTCGTGGGTTGCTTCCCGACGCGGTGGAAGAACCCGTCATTTCCAAGCAGGATTCGGATGCGCGTCCGGTGCTTTGGATCGCCATGGAGAGCGAGCATTACACCCCCCTCGAAATGAACGCCCTGGCCGAGCGCCAGATCAAGAACCGGCTCCAGACCGTGGAGGGGGTTTCGTCGATATTCCTGGGAGGTGAGCAACGGTATGCCATTCGGTTGTGGTTGGACTCGGAACGAATGGCCGCGTGTCAGGTCACCATGCTTGACGTGCGCCAGGCGCTGCGGTTGCAGAACCTCGAGTTGCCCAGTGGTCGCGTCGAGAGCCTCGAACGCGAAATGACCATCCAGACCCTGGGGGAAATGAAAACGGCCGAGGCCTTCCGTCGACTGGTGATTCGCCAAGACGGGGACCGGTTGATCCGCTTGAGTGATGTTGGTGAGGCAGTCGATGGGGTTGAGAATCTTCGGTCACGTGCGCGGAGCAATGGCAAGCCCTGCATTTTCCTGGGAGTTGTGAAGCAGTCGAAGGCGAATGCCGTGGGTGTGTCCCGAGGCATTCGGGAGCAGTTGAAACGGGTCCGTCCGACATTGCCGCCGGGAATCAGACTGGAGATTAACTATGACGAGGCCGAGTATGTTGAAAAGGCGATCAGTGAAGTGTGGCTCACCCTCGGGTTTGCCTTTCTGTTGGTCGTCGTGGTCATTTACGCCTTTCTGCACAGCGCCCGGGCGACGATTATTCCAGCGGTCGTCATTCCCGTCTCCATTGTGGCCAACTTTCTTTTTCTCCATTGGTTTGGATACTCCGTCAATGTGCTGACGATGCTGGCGTTGATCCTGGCCATTGGGATTGTGGTGGATGACGCGATTGTGGTGCTGGAAAACATCCATCGTCACATCGAATCGGGCCAAACGCCCATGGAGGCGGCTCGTCGAGGGATGAAGGAGATTTCATTTGCCGTCGTGGCGACCACCCTGGCTCTGGTCGCGGTCTTTACCCCGTTGGCCTTTCAAACGACGACGACGGGTCGCTTGTTCGTCGAGTTTGCCATCGCCATCTCGGGGGCCGTGGTGGTTTCAACCTTTGTGGCCTTGAGCCTCACGCCGACGATGTGTGCCCGCCTGCTGCGCCCCGTGCGGGGGAAGCAGGGATTTGTCGTCAAGGCGTTCGAACGAGGCTTGCATCGGCTCGGTGATCTTTATGAGGGGTTTCTCCGCTTGACGTTGGAACGCTCTCTCAAGGTTCGAATATCGGGGTTACTCATCCTGGCCTTGGGACTGGGCTTCCTCACCTTCTTTTTGTTCCGCTCCCTCGAGGGCGATTTCCTGCCGCCGGAGGACAAAGGACGCATGTTTGCGTTCGTCGTCGCCCCGGATGGGGCGACCAGTGAATACACCGATCGGATGTTGCTTGAGATGGAAGGTATTCTCGCCGAGACCGAGGAGGTCGCGGAGTATGGGGCGATTGTCGCACCCGGCTTCAGTGGTCCTGGCTTGGCCAACAATGCGATTGTCTTTCTCAGGTTGGAGGAAGAGCGGGAGCGGTCGGTTCAGGAAATCGTCAATGGGCCCGGAGGATTGGCCGCACGATTCTTTGGTGAGATTGAGGGGGCGATCGCCATCCCGAATATCCCCAAGACCATCAACCGAAGCTTTGATGCCCCCTTCCGGTTGGTGCTCCAGGCCCCCGATTTGAAGGCCTTGGATCGATACGCCCAGGAACTGAGTCACCGGCTGAGGCAGGAAGGGTTTCTCGCCAGTGTCCGCTCCACCTTCGAGATCAATAAGCCGGAACTTCGGCTCTCGATTGATCGGGATCGAGCAGCGGTCCTGGGGGTCTCGGTGAGGGATATCTCCGAGACCCTGCAGGTTCTTTTTGGGGGGTTGGACCTCAGCAAAATCAAGAAGGATGGGAGGGAGTATGATGTGATTGCCCAGTTGAGGAGGCAGTCGAGGTTGACGCCCCGCCAATTGGATCAGATCTACGTTCGGAATGATCGGGGCGAGTTGGTCCAGCTGAACAACGTGATTCGACGAGAAGTGGGCGTTTCGCCTAACGTCATTGAGCGCTACAACCGAATCCGAAGTACGACCATCTCGGGGTCGCCCATCAATATGCCCATCGGCACGGCGGTGGCGAAGGTTGACGCGATCCTGGCGGAGACGCTTCCACCGGGATTTCTCTATGAATGGCAGGGGGAATCGAAAGACTTCAAGGATGCGGGGCAGGAGATTCTTTGGGTCCTGGTGCTCGCTCTTGTCATTGTTTACATGGTGCTCGCCGCACAGTTCGAGAGTTTGGTTCATCCATTGACGGTGATGTTGACCGTGCCCTTGGCGGCGGTCGGGGCAGTGGGGCTGCTGTGGTTGCTGCAGATCTTGGGGCAATTTCAGGTGATCCCCGCGATTCCGGCAATGAATATCAATTTGTTCAGCCAGATCGGCTTGATTCTCCTGGTCGGATTGGTGACCAAGAACGGGATCTTGCTGGTTGAGTTTGCGAATCAAATGCGTGCCAGCGGGGAGTCGACGCGGGAGGCGATGATCCGATCCGGGTTGGTCCGGTTGCGGCCGATTCTCATGACGGCTGTGTCGACGATTTCCGGGGTGCTTCCGATCGCCGTGGGTTTCGGCGCTGGAGCGGAGAGTCGCAGGCCCATGGGGGTGGTGGTGGTGGGTGGCATGCTCACCAGTACCTTCCTGACCCTGTTTGTCATTCCCACGGTCTACACCGTGATCAGCGATCTGGTGGAATCCTTCTTGGCTCGAAAGAGGCCTTTGGGACATGAGGTCGATCGATCGACTGCTTAGAGCTGGTCAGGAATCAAGAGTCGCGTCATGCTTTCCCGGTCGAGTATGAGAGATAAACGATACATGGTCGTGCTGGTTGCGCTGATTGTTTTCCCAGGGACCATCCTCTCCGAGAGCCTTCGCGTTTTGATTCCGGTTGAGTATTCGGCGATCAGTGAAAGCCGATTGCAGGAGGGAATCGAAATGGCGGACAAATTCCGTCGGGAAATCCTTCGGCGTGGGAGTTCCGGGCACCGCCAGGCGGACTCGATGGCCCGAGCGTGCCAACAGTTCCGGGATGCCCTTCGAGCCGATCGGGCTGGAAGAGTGGGGTTGGGGCGTTTCCGATTTAGTGAAAAAGAGTTTCGGCGGGCGCTTGAAGGAGCGCCAAGGTGGAAACAGTGGAGTCGCAATTTTGATTCCTTTCAGGGGCATTGGTACGGGAAGTGGGACCAAATGGAAGTGGACCATCACTGGTATCCGACCCACGCTTTCGAGTCCCCATTGACCGTTGCGGGTTTTCATGAGGTGAGGGTCTTGGCGGGCCAATTTGCATGGGTTGGGGATGGGTATGGATGGAATATCATTGGATCGGAAGGGACGAAAAGGGATCGGGCCTTTATTCTGGGGACCGTTTATCATGTTCGAAACGGTGATCCATTGGATGTGACGCTTCATCGGCCCCATGTGGGGGTTTCTGTGGGAAAGCAACGGTTGATCTGGATGACCCGGGCGGAGATCTTTTTCCAGGAGCGGTTGCCGACGAAGGGTGATGAAGGCGATCGATATGCGATCACGGGCTTTCGATATCGTTACTCGAATGGACGCTTGGTGAATCAGGGAAACGCCTTCCAGGCGGTTTACACCCGCCAGAATGATGATCGTCCCGAATGGAAGCAGTTTTGGGTCGGAATCTCCGCCAATTAGTGAGTGCGATCATGGAAAAGGGGCGGAAACCCATTTTTTCATCGCATGATGCTTAAGGGGGTAGCCAAGAATCACTTAGTCTTGGTTTTCGGCCACTTTCCGGCCAAAGAGGAGGCGAAAAGAGAGATTTTTTGCTAAGGACAAAAGATCTTTCAAAAACCTTGACCTGGAGACCGGGGTTGGATAAAAACTCGTCAAGTTAAGAGCGGTAAGCCATCCGTTGTGGTGTGGTTCAAGTAACGACAGAATAGTATTGATCATGAACAAGGCACAGGTAGGAAAGCTATTGGCGTTTTTTGTGGGCGTGGGTTTGGTGCTTGAAGCGCAGGCTCAAATTGACGGTCCGGAGGCGATTTACCGCAACGGGTCGGATCCGATTCTTGGTTTTTACGCTCCAGCGGACAACACCGTGGAGTTTGGGGATGAGATTGCATTCGACGGCACCAACCGTCTTCTTTCTCAGATTAAGCTGGAATACTTTTCGTCGGAAGCATCCGGTCAAATGGTGGTCCGAGTGCGCCAGATGGATGGCGATCTAGTTGCCGGTGCGGGTGCGGCGACTTTTAAGCCTAACACCGTGATATACGAGAGTGACCCGATTGATATCGTCAACAATTTCAATACAGTCGGAATTACAGAAATCCCCTCACCCACACTGGGTAGCCGGGTGCTGGTTAGTGTGCAGTTAAGTGGACTCGGGGGCAGTCAGGAGGTAGGCCCGCTCCTGAGAAACCCCCCAGTGATTGGGTCGAGTAGTGATGATATCTGGATTTCCGACGGTGCCGGAGATTGGGCTTTGGCCTCCATTCCAGGTGCCACGGCAAACTTTGCGGTGGAAGTGGTCGCTGTTCCGGAGCCAACGACCGTGCTGCTGGCCTTGTTCGGCGGTGCTGCCTTGTTTGGCTTGCGTCGAATGAAGCGGGCTTAGTTCGAGCCTAGACGGATTCAATTCTTTGCGAGCGCGGGTGTTGACCCGCGCTTCTTTTTTTTCTACGTTCATGGCCCGTTTGCGGAACGCTTGACCGTGCCGGAATTGCCCATTCTCGCCTTCAAGCTCCGCTTCTTCGCTCAAAAGGTTCTGCGCAGAATTGGTTGGGTTTTGGGGAGAAATGCGGAGCGAGTGGACGGTATGATCTCAAGTGAGATGAAGGAACAGGAAGGTTTCTCGTTATCTCTCCCGATTTGAATGTCCCGGGAGATGGTTTGTGAGTTTTTTTGTCATGGAAGAAGCGAGTTGTGATATTGCCCTGATAGGGTTGGCGGTGATGGGACAAAATCTTGTCCTGAACATGGATGACCATGGATTCAGCGTTGCGGTTTATAATCGGACGGTATCCAAGGTCGATGAGTTCCTGGAGCGAGAAGGGAAGGGACGGAAGATCGTGGGTGCCCATAGCATTCCGGAATTGGTCGCCAAACTAAAGCGTCCCCGACGGGTTATGATGCTGGTCAAGGCGGGGGCACCCGTCGACGAGTTTATCGAGCAACTGATCCCGCACCTTGAACTGGGTGATATCATCATTGATGGAGGAAACTCTCTCTATCAGGATTCCATTCGCCGAACGGAATACCTGGAATCAAAAGGCTTGCGATTCATCGGGACCGGTGTTTCGGGCGGCGAGGAGGGAGCCCGCCGGGGACCATCGATCATGCCGGGAGGCTCCAACTCCGCCTGGCCCTATGTAAAGGATATCTTCCAGGCGATTTCGGCCAAAGTGGAGGATGGTGCCCCATGCTGTGATTGGGTCGGGGAAGGGGGGGCGGGCCATTACGTCAAGATGGTTCACAACGGCATCGAGTACGGCGACATGCAACTGATCTGTGAAGCCTATCACTTGATGTCGGTGGGACTGGGGATGTCCGCCGATGAAATGCATTCGGTTTTTTCTGAGTGGAATCAGGGGGATTTGGATTCCTATCTGATTGAAATCACCCGCGATATCCTGGGGGTCAAGGATGATGACGGTGCCCCTCTGGTTGAGAAGATCCTTGATACCGCCGGACAGAAAGGCACGGGAAAATGG
>DEAY01000323.1:0-4377 GCA_002348345.1 Verrucomicrobia bacterium UBA2970 | reverse complement strand
ACAGAAAGGCACGGGAAAATGGACCGTGATTTCATCCGCTGAATTGGGCGTGCCGATCACCCTGATCTCTGAGGCGGTCTACTCTCGTTGTATCTCTGCCCTCAAGGAGGAACGGGTAAATACCGCCAAACGGCTCAAAGGTCCCAAACCGACGATCGCCGGGGACCGGGATAAGTTCGTGAATGATATTCGCTCGGCGCTCTACGCCTCCAAGATCATTTCCTATGCCCAGGGCTACATGCTCCTAAGGGCGGCCGCGAAGGAGTATCGATGGAATCTGAATTATGGGGCGATTGCGTTGATGTGGCGGGGTGGCTGCATCATTCGCAGCCAGTTTCTCGGGAAGATCAAGGAAGCCTACACCAAGCGGCCGAAGCTGACGAACCTACTGATCAACCCCTTCTTCAAGGCGGAGGTCCGAAAGAATCAGCGTTCTTGGCGGAACGTCGTTGCCACGGCTGCCAAGAAAGGCATTCCGGTGCCTGCTATGTCCACGGCATTGAGCTTCTACGACAGCTACCGGACGGAGCGCTTGCCCGCCAATCTGTTGCAGGCGCAGCGGGACTATTTTGGGGCGCACACCTACGAGCGAATCGACAAACCCCGGGGCGAATTCTTCCATACGAATTGGACGGGTCGAGGCGGCGATGTTTCATCCTCGACCTACAACGTTTAGTCGCGACCGAACGGAGGGTGGAGGGTAGCCATGAGTGATCCAGTAGAGAAGCTAATCGAGTTTCAACCGCAGCACGAATTCTTCGTCGGGATTGATTCGGACGGATGTGTGTTTGATAGTATGGAGATCAAGCACAAGGAGTGTTTTGCGCCGATGTTCATCAAACACTTCGGACTTCAGGCGGCGAGCAAGTATGCCAGGGAGTGTTGGGAATTCGTGAATCTATACTCGCGAACGCGCGGCATCAATCGCTTCCCCGCGCTATCGAACGCCCTCGACTTGCTTCGACAGCGTCCAGAAGTGGTGGCTCGCCAGGTGATGATCGCGGACACGGAGGCCCTTGATGATTGGATCAGCCGCGAAAACAAACTGGGCAATGCCGCCCTCGAAGCCGAGGTCTCTGGAGGGAACGAACGGTTGCAAGGTGTTCTCGAGTGGTCCCATGCGGTGAACGCCGCCGTCGAGGAGATTGTCCATGGGGTGCCTCCCTTTCCTTTGGTTCGGGAAACCTTGGCGAAGCTTTCCAGCGTTGCCGATGCCCTATGTATTTCGCAGACACCGATCGCGGCGCTTGAGCGGGAGTGGGGGGAGCACGCGCTTTCGGGATACGTGTCGTTCATCGCAGGGCAGGAAATGGGCACAAAAACGCAGCACATCAAGTTAGCGGCGGCCGAAAAATATCCTCCCCATCGGATCTTGATGATTGGCGATGCGCCCGGGGACTTTAAGGCAGCGAAGAGCAACGGTGCGTTGTTTTATCCGATCACCCCTGGCGAAGAGGAACATTCCTGGCAGCGCTTGCATGAAGAAGCGCTGGATGTGTTCTTCGATGAAAAATACGCTGGAAGCTATGAGGAAGCCTTGCTCGCCGAGTTTAATGCCTGCCTCCCGACGGATCCAAGCTGGACCTAGTGGGGGGGCCCCAGCATGATCAGGATGGGGCTCGATGCATCCTTCCTTCCCGCCCCTTGTGGGATAGCGCCGTTTTGAGCACGTCCCTGAACAGGTTGAACCTGCAGTATTGAGATGATCCTAGGAGAAATACTGACGGAAAAACAGATTGTGGCCGATCTCGCCGCATCCGATCGATGGGAGGTGATCGACGAACTGATCGACCACCTGGTTGTTTGTGGTCGAATTCGTCAGAAAGACCGTGATGCCATCGCTGCGGTGGTCAAGAAACGGGAAACCTCAATGAGTACTGGCATCGGGTTCGGGGTCGGGATCCCCCATGCCTCGACGGAGCTGGTCGATGAGGTCGTCGGGGCTTTTGGCCGGTCTCACCAGGGGATCAATTTTGATTCGCTCGACAACCAACCGGTGAACCTGGTGATGCTATTCCTCGTGCCCCAAGGCCAGTTTCAGAAACACCTTCATACCTTGGCCAACATCGCCAAGACCCTTCACGACAGTGAATTTCGCGGTGCCCTCTGCGAAGCTGAGTCCGCGGCTGATATGGAGCGAATCATCAACCGACGATGAGCCTGAACGGCTCTCAACATTCATGAAGGCGTAGGAGGGAGATCAGTGCTTTACAAACAGATCGAGCATCAACTCCAGCAACTTGTATCCGAGCAGTATCCAGATTGGCCAGCTCATGAGGTGGTGATCCGCGTGTGCCCGACGGCCAAGTTTGGCGATTATCAGTGCACGTCACTGATGGGCTTGGTGAAGCGAAAGGGGGGCAATCCCAGGGAGGTTGCCACTCAGATCGTCGATCAGCTGGCTGAGCGGGAAACCCCGTGCGCACATATCGAGGTGGCCGGCCCGGGTTTCATTAATTTCAGACTCAACCCTCAGGCGTTGGAAGCCGCCCTGAACGACCGGCAGGCATCGCACCGATACTTCGTCGATCCGGCCTCCCCGTCGCGAACCGTTGTGGTTGATTTTAGTTCTCCCAATGTCGCCAAACCCATGCACGTGGGTCATATCCGGAGTACCAATCTGGGCGACTGCCTGTGTCGGATCCTTCGGTTCCTCGGACACAAGGTGATTTCCGACAACCATATTGGCGATTGGGGTACGCAATTTGGAAAGCTCATCGTGGGCTGGAAACGGGGAATTGAAGACACTGCGCTTGAAGGGGATGCCCTTGGAGAGATGGAACGTCTCTATCGGGAGATCAATCAGTTGTGCAATGCTGATCCGGGGATTTTGGAGAGTGCCCGTGCGGAACTCCTGAAACTGCAGCAGGGGGATCCGTTGAACTTAGAGATTTGGCGGCAGATGATCGCGCTTTCGCGAGCTCAATTTGATGAGATCTATTCTCGGCTTGGGGTGAGGTTCGACGAAACCTTGGGGGAAAGTCATTATAATGACCGTCTGGACGCGCTGGCTGGAGAAATGGAAGGCAAAGGGTTGGCGGAGCGAAGCCAAGGGGCTCTTCTGGTGTTCTTTCCCGATGAACCGGAGCTCAAGGATCATCCCGCCATGATCCAGAAGAGTAATGGTGCCGCCAATTATACGACGACGGATCTTGCAACGCTGGAGTATCGTGAAAAAAGGTGGTCACCGGACGAGATCATTTATGTGACCGACGGCCGGCAACAGTTGCATTTCAAGCAACTCTTTTCGATCTATCGTCGGTGGACCAAGGGTAAGGGCCCGAAACTGGTCCACACCTGGTTTGGCTCGATTCTGGGCCAAGATGGGAAACCGTTTAAAACCCGATCCGGAGACGTCGTAAGACTAACCAATCTACTGAACGAGGCCGAGGAACGGGCGCGTCGGATTGTCGAGGAAAAGCCGGAACTTGATGAGGAACAAAAAGCCGAGATTGCCAGGATCGTGGGGATTGGGGCGGTGAAGTATGCCGATCTATTGCCGAACCGGCAGTCGGATTATGTGTTTGACTGGGATACCATGCTTGCCCTGAAGGGAAACACTTGCCCCTATCTGCAATACGCCTACACCCGAATTCAAAGCGTCTTTCGCAAAGCCGGGATGACCTGGGAGTCTGTGGCTTCACGGGCCCAAACCCACCTCCAAGCCGAGGAGGAACTCCGTTTGGGAAAACATCTGGTCAATTTCCCGCTGGTGTTGCAGTTGGTGATGGATGAATACCGGCCCAATTACCTTTGTAGCTATCTTTTCGAACTGGCGGGACTGCTTTCTCGGTTCTACGAGAACTGTCCTATCCTCAAGGCGGATGAGCCGATCCGGGACGCTCGCCTGGTCTTGATCGGTCATGCGGGGCGGACGATTCGAAAAGGATTGGAGTTACTAGGGATCGAGGTTTCCGACGTGATGTAGGTCCAACCCGGACAGGGGACGCATCATGGATTATGCTTGTGCGCCTGGACGCGGTGCGCGAGTGCGGCGAAAAGATCGTCCATCGTGGGAAGATGCTGGGGGGGGTAATCCCTGCTGACCAGTCCAAATCCCTCTCCGTAGGCGGGTCCATTGGCGACGCAGAGATCGGTCCGGTTGACCGAGATCTGGGCCTCAGCGAGGGCCAAAGCCGATTGCCGATCGCCATCGATTTCATACTTCCAGCCGGCAATCAAGGTCTCGGGATAGAGATTGCGGAGTTCCCGGATAATCTTCTTTGTCGGGAGCAGTTCGGCGATGAGTTTACCGGAGCGAGTCGACCACTTGCCGCGATTCAATGGGACGGGTTCTCCGGAAGGGGTCTGAGGGGAGATCTGGCCAAATTGAAAGTCGCTCACGGCGGCTGCGTGAAAGAGGGCCCGACAGGGCGT
>DEAY01000041.1:16496-16710 GCA_002348345.1 Verrucomicrobia bacterium UBA2970 | reverse complement strand
TCTGGCGCGGCGCTCGCTCAATGAAGCACGCGGGATGGCGCAGTGGCTCGATCCCGCCGCTCCCATGTTGGCCCGCTCGCTCCAGCAAGCGGGATATGCCACGGGCCATTTCGGAAAATGGCACATGGGAGGGCAGCGAGATGTCGACGAAGCCCCGGCCATTTCGGAATACGGATTCGATTCATCCTTGACCAATTTCGAGGGCATGGGGCCC
>DEAY01000041.1:0-16175 GCA_002348345.1 Verrucomicrobia bacterium UBA2970 | reverse complement strand
CAATTTCGAGGGCATGGGGCCCAAACTCCTGCCGTTGACCCTGAAGCCTGGCCAGGACAAACCGGGGCGGATTTGGGAAGATGCCGAGCGCCTGGGCGAGGGCTTTCGCTGGATGTTGCGTTCCCGAATCACGGAGGGATTTGTCGATGAAGCGATCCCGTTCATGGCCAAAGCCGCCAGTGATGGGAAACCCTTTTACATCAATCTCTGGCCGGACGATGTCCATAGTCCCTTCTGGCCCCCGGTGGATCGTTGGGGCAAGGGAAAACGGGCGCTCTATCTCTCCGTCCTGGAAGAGATGGATCGTCAGTTGGGAAAACTCTTTGGCTACATCCGTAGATCACCTTCATTGCGGGACAACACACTGGTGCTGATTTGTTCGGACAACGGTCCCGAGAAGGGGGCCGGAGTCGCTGGTCCTTTTCGCGGCTACAAGACCCACCTCTATGAGGGGGGGATTCGTTCTTCATTGGTCGTGTGGGGGCCGGGATGGGTGAAGGCAGCTGGTCGCGTCAATCAAGCTTCCGTCTTCTCGGCCATCGATTTAGTCCCGACCCTGCTCGAGATCGCCGGCGTTCCGCATTCCGAAGGGGTTGTCTATGATGGGGAGTCCCTGAAGGAGGTTTTGATGGGGGCTTCTGAGGAATCGCGTGAAACGCCCCTTTTCTTTCGTCGGCCTCCGGATCGAGATTCATTTTATGGGGTCGATGATTTACCGGATCTCGGGATGAGGTCGGGTGAGTGGAAGCTCCTGTGTGAGTATGACGGATCCGTCCCGGAGTTGTACCACCTCGGTCACGATCGGGGAGAGACGCTGAATGTGGCGTCGGAACATCCCGATGTTGTGGAGCGGATGCGACGCTTACTGCTGGCTTGGCATCAATCCATGCCATCCGACAAAGGGGCGACCTATCGCCGAAACTGAGTTTGGGGGGCAGTTGGCAACGCGGTCCGTTGGGAGGGGGCGCTAGCGCTGAAGTTTTTTGGGAATAATTGCTCCGCTCGGGCGTAGTAAGAGGGACATGGTCAATTTGGGTCCAGAGCTCAGTATCAGAGCGGGTCTCGATCATTACCGCCGGATCATGAAGCAGACTGCTCAATCGACTTCCCTTTCGAAGGAGTTGGAAACCTTTATGGACAAGGGATTTACGCTGGCAGTGCAGATTTTAGGGTGTCGCCAGGATGCCGCCGATGTGGTTCAGGAATCGTTGCGGGCCTTGCTACACGGGGGAACCTTTGATGGCGCTCGAGGGCGGAAACAGGCTTGGTTCTTGAAAGTCGTCCGAAATCGTTCCCTCGACGTCATTCGACGGCGGAAGCCTCATGAGGCAGATCTTGTCGAGGGGTTGAGTGACCGGGGCAGGGCGCCTGATCGAGCGGTGGAACTGAGGGAACTTGACGGTCTCTTGCGGTGCCAACTGGATGAGTTGCCCGGGGATCACAAGGAAATTCTCTTGCTCAGGGACTTCCACGACCTGAGTTACGCCGAGATTGCCGAGGTGATGGAGCTTCCCCAGGGGACGGTTATGAGTCGGCTTCATCGGGCGCGTAGCGGACTCAGGGCAAGAATGAAGGAGTTCCTGTGATCCAGCATTCATGTCAGGAAACCGAGCCCCTGCTCTCAGGGTATCTTGATGGAGAACTCACTGCCGGGGACCGGCAGCGTGTGGAGTTGATATTGGATGACTGTATGGTTTGCGGGCAGGCGTTTGATGAAATGAGGAAAATGCGCCAGCGAGTTGGTGCGATCGACTACGAGAAGATGACAAGTCAAGAGAAGGATCAAATCAGTCGGACTGCTCAAGAATCGGTGGGGGCAAGCGTGGGACAAGTTCTGTTTCTTGTCGGTGTTTTCATTGTATACGGTGTGGGCGCATTTTGGATGGTGCGGGGCTTGATTGGGGATTCGGAGGCACCGCTGTTTCTTCGGGTGGGGGCCCCGATCATGATTCTTGGGATGGGGGTCTTGTTCTTCACCGTGCTCTTTCAGAGAATCAAGGCAGCCAAAACGGATAAGTATAGGAATGTGAGGATCTAGAGATGACGAAACGAATCATGGTTGTGACGGCACCTGAAATCCCGGGAAAAAAGGTGGTGAAGACCTTGGGATTGGTGAGAGGGAACACCATTCGCGCGCGCCACCTGGGGAAAGACATTCTTGCCGGGTTGCGAAATATTGTCGGAGGGGAAGTGACGGAATATGCCAAGCTCCTGGCGGAGAGTCGGGAGCAGGCCTTGGATCGAATGGTCGAGCATGCCGAGGAACTGGGCGCGAATGCGATCATTAGCCTCCAGTTTCAAACCTCGGTGATCATGAGCGGGGCCGCCGAAATGATGGCATACGGCACGGCGGTGGTGGTGGAAGAGGCCGCGGTTGAGTAGGCGAACAAAGGACGTTTCAGGGCGCAGATTAACCCGGTCTCGGCCGTGCGGCCGCCGAGGCGGTTGCGGGATCGTCCGGCATGGGCGTTTGAAGCCGATCCAACCGCGGTTCTTTAGAGCCTCCGGAGTCCATCCTCGGTCATTGGGTTGGGAATCTCGACATCGATTTGGTCGATACGAGCGAGGGTTTCCTCGTCGAGCGTCAGATTCGCTGCCCGGATAAAATGTTCCATGTGATCGACATGTGAGGCGCCAACGATTGTGGAGGCCACAAAGTCGTGCTGTTTGCTCCAGGCGGTGGCAAGGGTTTCCATCGAAATGCCGAGATCTTGAGCAATGACCATGCACCGTCGAGTGGTTTCGATGGTTCGATCATTGACAAATCGGCGAGCCATTTTCTTTTGCCGGTCATTGCCGGTTTCCAGGTAATCCGTAAACCGGGCTCCGGGAGGGGGGGCTTCATTGTATTTCCCCGTGAGCACACCACCGCCCAGAGGAGAATAAGGGAGTAAGCTGACTTGTTCCTGACGACAGACCTGAGCCAGTTCACTCTCACAGCGTCGATTGATGAGGCTGAAGTTGTTTTGAATGGTGTCGAAGCGAGCCAACCCATGGAGATCGGACGTCCAAAGGTTCTTCATCAGCCCCCAACATGTCTCGTTGCTGGCCCCGATCACCCGGACCTTACCGGTGTCAACGAGTTCAGTCAGCGCCTTGAGGGTGTCTTCTTGGCGCATGTCATGGTCGGGCCAGTGGGTTTGGTAAAGATCGATATAGTCCGTTTGCAGGCGTTGGAGGCTCTCCTCGACCGCACGGACGATTTGGTGTCGGTCCAACATAGTTTTCCCTTTTCGGACGGGGGGAACAAACCAGCCATGACCGGCCCCGGTGATCTTGGTCGCAATGATCAACGATTCCCTTGGCTTTGTGCGCATCCATCGTCCGAGGATTTCCTCGGTCATGCCGAAGGTCTTCGCCTGTGGTGGAACGGGGTACATTTCTGCCGCATCATAGAAATCGATCCCTGCTTCGAAGGCCCGATCGAGGATCTCGAAGGACATTTTTTCGTCGCATTGCGAACCGAAGGTCATGGTCCCCATGCAAATCTCCGACACCACCAAGCCGCTTTTTCCTAACCGACGCTTTCTCATAAGTTTGAACGATTCCGATCTGGGGAGGAGGGTAAGGGCAATGGTCCCATGGGGACAAGGTTGCCGTTGAAAGGACTAGGGAACGGGTTCGACCCTTGCGCTACCGCTGGGCCGTGCGATGAAGGCGTCGGCCGACTGCGGGAAGGCCTGCCGATAGGCTTTTTCGATCCATTCCATGGTGGCTTGGACAGCGTCTGCACGGACCAGCGCGATGATGGAGCCGCCGAACCCGCCACCGGTCATTCGCGCTCCGAAAACGCCGAATCTTGAGGGAAGTTCCTTGAGGGAGGTCACCAAAAAATCGAGTTCGGGACAGCTGATTTCATAGTCATTCCGCATCGACTCGTGGCTCTCGTACATGAGCCGTCCGGCCTCCCGCCAGTCCTGAGATTGAAACGCATCCGCCGCGGCCTGGGTTCGATGATTCTCGGAGATCACGTGGCGGACCCGGCGCCGAAGCGTGTCTTCGGAACGAAGTTTTTCTTCAAGCCCCTCGAGCGAATCGAGTTCCCGGAGCGATGAAATACCGAGGCGTTCAACCGCATCACGGCATTGCGAGCGTCGCTCGGCGTAGCCGCTCTCCGCGAGGGCGTGCTTGACGTTTGAATCGATGATCAAAAAAGCGATGTCGTTACTCTGGAGACTGATGGACTCAAAGGCGTTGGTTTGGCAATCAAGCAGGAGGGCCGCTTTGGGGAGGCAACAGGAAACCGCGAACTGGTCCATGATGCCGCAGGGAACGCCCGCGAAGCGATGTTCTGCGGCTTGGCAAAGTTGGGCGCGTTCGAGCGGATCGAGATGAAAGCCGCCCACCGCTTCGGCCATCAGGGCGGTGGCTACCTCGATCGCCGCGCTGCTGCTTAACCCGGCCCCAAGGGGAATGCGGGAGTCGATGAGGGCGTCGAACCCGGTCAGTGGCAGCCCTTTTTCGGCATAGCCGGCGAGGACACCGCGCGGGTAGGCCATCCAACCCTCTTGGGGGCGAGGCTCGAAATCGTTGATGGCGGCGGAGGTCGTCTCTTTTTGCGCCTTGCTGACAAAGTTGAAGGTGTTCGTCTGATTGGGAGCAGCAGCCATCATGAGATGCCGATCGATTGCCATGGGGAGAACAAAACCATCATTGTAGTCGGTATGCTCCCCAATCAGATTGACCCGGCCTGGGGCCAGGGCGAGATGGGTCGCCCGGCACTGAAACACCTCAGAGAAGTCTTCAAGAAGACGGCGACTCTGATCGTTTGGTTGAGGTTCGCCCGATGACATGGGGAGGAACTTAATCGTATCGACCGCAAATGAGCCAGTGGAATCCCGAAGCTGGTGAACGGTTGAAGCGATCAAGATCGGTGATCACGGCAGGTTTCTTCCGGAAGGGAACCGTTGCGAGAACCTAGGGATTAGGATCGAGGATTCTCCGGGGAGGGACCACCGTTGCGAATTGATGGATCCCTATTGCCTCTCAAAGGACACCGCGTATAGTTTCAAATCATGAAGAGAGACTTCAGGTGGATCTGGGGGGTGCTGGGGTTTGTTGTGGCTTCGGAAGGGTTGGCAGCGGAGGATTTGGTGACGGGGCCTCCTCCGGAAACGGCGCTTGCGGCGGTTCCGTGTTATGCCAATACGGGCTCTTACGCGGGGCGGGAGTCATTTGATGCCGCCGCCGAGATCGCTTCGAGTCCGGGCCTGTTACTTTTCATTCACGTGCTCAACCGCAATACCGCCCCGGTGATTCGTGGCGTGGACCATCTGGCACGGGAATATGGCCTCTTCGGGTTCAAGTCTTTTGTGGTCACCCTTTCGGACGATCGAACGGCGGCCGAGGAGCAACTCCGGCGCGTCAATGGATCGTTGCGATTGAACCAACCAATGGTCCTGAGCCTGGATGGACTCGATGGTCCCGGCGGGTTGGCCCTCAATCGCCGCTGCACCCTCTCGGTCATCGCCGTCAACGCCGGAAGGGTGGTGGGGTCCCTTGGATTGACCGATACCGGGCTCCATGATCTGGAGCGGATCCGTGCCCTTGCCGAGACGGCGATTGGTCCCATTCCCGAGGATCGATCTGAGTTGGTGGCGCGGGCTGCTGCAACGCTTCCCGAGGATGTGGAATCCTTGCGGGCCTTGGCGGCTCAACAGGCGGTGGAGCTCTATCGTTTTCATCAGCAGACGGCAGCGGATCATGCGAATTCAAGGCGATACGACAGGCGAGGTCGCGAACGGATGAACCGCTCGCAGGCCTCCGAGATGCGACGAACCAATCGGCCAAGGGATCGAGTTCGCGCCAGCGAGGCCCCCGAGCCGGAAGGCCCGAAAGCCGATGGCGCCAAGCCTAAGCGTCGTGGCAAAGCGCCCGAGGATGCGACCCTCAATTCGTTGCTTCGATCCTACATCCGAAAGACAAATGATCCGGCCCGGGTGGAGGAGATCTTTGGTCAGATCGAGAAACGTCGCCAAGAGTCGGATCGATTGCACCAGCAAGCGATCGAGATGTTTCAATTGATGCTGAGTTTTCCGGATCGTTACGGGACCGAGGAGGCGCAGGTCAAAGCCCGGGCCTTTTTGAGAGAGCACAATGCTCAATGAGAGGTTGTCACTCCAAAGCCTTATGCATCGGTCTGACGCTGGGGGTGCTTGCCGCTCCGAACTTTGGGATCCCGCTTCAGGCAGGGGATGTGAACCAAGCGCCGTTCCACTTTGGTAACGACATTTCGCCGATCCTGGCGAAAGTGGGCTGTTCTGCGGCCGAGTGTCACGGAGGGGCGACGGGTCAGGGTGGATTCAAACTCTCCTTGTTTGCTGAGAATCCCGCTCTGGATTACGAGGCGATCGTGGAGGAACTCGATGGCCGTCGAATCGATCGAACTGGCCCGGCAAGGAGTCTCTTTCTCAGGAAACCCACTCGATCCGGTGTGGGACACAAAGGGGGGCGATTACTTCATCGCGAGGATCGGCTCTACGGCATTCTCCATGATTGGATTCGTGCCGGGGCGCCCTTTGAGCGGGGGACGAAGGAAACGCTGGCGGGATTGAGGATCGAGGTAGTCGAGGATCGTTGTGCGGTCACCGCGGAATTCTCGACTGACTCCGGGCGTTCGCAACGGGATGTGACTCATCTCGCCGTTCTGCAATCGAGCAACGAGCGAGTCGGGACGATCAACGAGGCCGGCCAGATTCGTTCGGTTGGGCCCGGTGAGACATGGTTGCTGGCTCGCTACGGGAAACTGAGTGCTCGAGTGGCGTTTCGCATTCCCTTCACTCAGGCCCGCCTCGGGAATCATGGAAAAGAACCCCATGAACTGGATCGCGCATGGCATGACCGCTTGACTCAATTGGGCTTGCGGTCCGTGGCTGCGTCCAATCCGTACACGCTGGCACGTCGGTTGTATTTTGATTTAACCGGTCGGCCTCCCGATCCGTTGGAACTGGAGGCGTTTGTCAATCTCCCTGCCGGCGAGAGGGTCTCCCGTACGGTGGATCGGTTGCTGGAGAGTCCGGAATTCGACCGGGTGTTTGCGCGATCGGTCGCCGGTTTCTTTGAGATCCCGGTGGCCGGCAAGGACCCGCGGAACGCAATCGAACGAAACGAGGCGCTGCGGACCTTTTTTGAGAACGTCATCCGAAACGGGAATTCGCTTTCGGAGGTGGCGCAAAAGGTCCTGGACGATTCGGTGGGGCAAACGGCCTGGCGTCACTTTGCCGATCCTCGTGACCGTGCGGAATACATCGGTCGAACGATGCTGGGGATGAGGATCGGTTGTGCGCGATGTCACAACCATCCCCTCGACCGGTGGACCAATGCCGAGCATCTGGCGTTTTCCGCGTTCTTCACCGATCCCCGCCCGGGGCCGGGCGGAATGATGATGAGCGGAAAATTCTTTCTCCCGGGATCCGGTGATGCGGTCGAGGCCGAGTTGCTCCCTGTGACCCAACGATCCGCGCCGTCCGGATTGCCGAAGGACGAGCGGGTGGCGTGGCTTGTGCTGGAGGGCGCCCGGGAGCAGTTTGCCCGCAACATGGGGAATCGGCTCTTCGCGTTGTTAGTGGGGCGTGGGCTGGTGGAGTTGCCCGATGACCATCGATTGACCAATCCCGCGGTTCATGTGCCGATGCTCGATGTTTTGTCTAGAAAGTTTCTGGAGGTGGACGGAGATCTGAGGGCGTTGGTGAGATTCATTGTGACGGCAGACCTTTACGCCATGGGAAGTCAACCTCCTCAGGCGGATGCGGTGTCGGGCGATCCGGAACTGAAGTTTCTGGCCCGCAGGGAAGCGCGTCGTCTCACAGCGGAAGAGTTGAAGGAAGCGGCCGAATTTGTTCTGGGAGTGCCGATCGAGGCCGAGGTGCCCCCCGACTCGCCCTTGGCGCGTCAATTGTATATGTTGAATAGTGGGATGCTCCGCAAAGGCTTGGCGACGGCAGGCAATCAGGTGGAAGCCATCCTGCTCTTTGAGTCGAACCCGGCCGATCAATTGTCGGCACTCTACCGGCTGATCCTCTCCCGCCCGCCGCGGTTGTCGGAGCAGGAGGCCTTTGTCCCCCTTCTCACCGGGAGCGAACCGTTGGAATCGAACCTCAAGGATTTGGCCTTCGCCTTGCTCGCGAGCCGCGAATTTGGATCAATCCGGTAATCTCAGAGCCCCAAGAGCACCATGAATCGACGTTCGTTTATTGCCACCATGGGGGCCATGCCTTTCCTGCCAGGACTGCTCTCCGGAACCGAGTTGCTCGGAAAGTCCGAGAGATCGCTCATTCTGATTTGGATGGACGGAGGCATGTCCCATATCGATACCTTTGACGGCAAGCCTGAGGCGCATCCCAACATCAGGGGCGACTTGATCTCCAAGGAGTCCAGTCTTGAAGGGGTGTTTGTGAGTGAGGGGTTGCCACGCTTGTCGAAACGGATGCCCCATTTTTCGTTGCTGCGCTCGGTGACGAGCCCGGAAGGGAATCATGATCGGGGTTCCTGTTATATGCTCACGGGGAGGCGCCCGAACCCCGTGCTCACCTATCCCTCGTATGGTGCCTTGATCGGGCAAGAGGAGATCACCCCCGACCATCCGGTGCCGCCCTATGTCGCCATTCCTGATTCGCATTATTACGCCGGTCATGGCTTCCTGCCCCTGGCCCGAGGTCCCTTTGAAATCGGGGGGCGACCCGGATCGTCCGGTTTCAAGGTGAAGGACCTGGAGCCGGCACCGGAAATGAAACAGGCGATTGAACTTCTGAAAAAGGTGGATCAATTAGATGAGGGCGCACGCTCCGATTCAGAAATCGCGCGGGACCGGTTCTTGAATCAGGCTCAGTACCTGTCCTTGAATCCGGAGGTTCGTGGGATGTTTGATCTCAAACGGGAGAACCAGGAGACCCACCAACTCTACGGGCGGAGCTTCTTGGGGCAGTCCTGTCTCCTTGCCCGCCGCCTGGTGGAGGGGGGGGTCCGTACGGTCTTCGTCCGGGACAAGGGGTGGGACCATCACGTCGGAATCAAGCAGGCATTGACCTATGGATTCCCGCCGAAATTGGAGGCCATGGACCAGGCCGTGTCCGCGTTGCACGAGGATTTGGATCGCCGCGGGTTTCTTGATCGGGCCTTGGTGATGGTGGCGAGCGAATTTGGGCGAACGCCGCGAATCAACTCAAGTGGCGGTCGTGATCATTGGGCGCGGGCGAGTTCGGTCCTCCTCTTTGGCGCCGGCATTCGGAGGGGGGGCGTCGTCGGGGAGACCGATCCCAAAGGTGAGGCTCCCGTCGAAAGACCGGTCTCTCCGGCGGATGTGTTTTACACGGTGCTCTCGGCTTTAGGCGCCGATGTGGATCGGAGTCTCCACACGCCGGATGGTCGGCCGATTCCGATGGTGGAGGATGAGATGAGCTTGATTCGGGAGATTTTGGTCTAGGGAACGATGCCGGGCTTTCGACTTTTTGGATCCGACGGACGGCCCTCTGAACCTTGGAAAGGTGCCGGCGGTGACTTCCGCTGGAGCAAAGGAAGGAGATCTCTGGGCGGCTTGTCGGGTGGTGGCGAGGCTCTAGCCCTGGCCATTTTTCTTGGCATGGAAGCGTTATGGGGGGCGGGTCTGGTGACGGATATCCATGTCGTCGGGGAAAGGATCTACGCAGTTCGCCCGGGCGGATTGACCGTTGGAGTTGGCGCTCGGATGGAGTGGGTGCATCGACCGGAGTTTCGTTGGATTGCCTTTGAACCGATCCAGATCGGGGATCAGAATCACTTTCTCGCAGTGGGAGGTCAACCGGGTGCCTCGGGGGTGTTGAGTGATTACCGACTGATGGATGGAGTGGAGGAAGTTGAGGTGCTGGCGGAGGATCTGCTCTATGATATTGCCTTGCACTCCGAATCTCGGCGGGTGGCGGTGGCTTGTGCCGACGGGCGCGTGCTGACCGCGCGTTATGATGGAAACCGCCCCAGGGCATGGAAGACACGATCTCGGCACACCGCTCCGGTTCGGTCGGTCGCTTTTTCGCGTGATGGTCGTTGGATTGCGTCGGGCGGTTTGGATGGTCTGGTCTTGGTTGCCGATGCGGGTACGAATGACGAGCCGCTGGCGCTTCAGGATCATAGCGATCAAGTGGAATGCGTCATCTTCTCGCCAGATTCAAACTCGATTATTTCGGGGGCACGGGATGGCCGAGTCAGAGTGCATTCCGTGGGCGGGCGGTTGATTCGGAGCTACTCAAGCTTGGGGGGACACCGGGGAGGGCGTCCGGGGGAACGGCAGAACCGGATCTTGAGTCTTGCCAACACACCGGATGGAATGGTGGCGGGCAGTTCCCTGGGCAATGTCTATCGGCTTTCTGAGACGTCGACTGCGAGTGATCTGGCAGTGACCCTCGACGCTCCGGTCAACGCGATTGCCGTGGGCCCGCGCGTCTTTTTGGGGGGAAGCCGAGTCCATGAGCTGAAGTGAAGAGCATGGGGTAGTAAAGAGTTGCCTGGCATGCGCGGGCGGGGCACATTGGCAGGGTTCCCAAACGTGAAGATCATGAAAAAAGACTCAAAGACCTCCCCCGCCTTCACACTCATCGAGCTTTTGGTCGTGATCGCGATTATTGCGATTCTAGCAGGCATGCTCCTTCCGGCCTTGGCCCAATCAAAGACAAAGGCTCAAGGGATCAAGTGCATGAGTAACAACAAGCAACTTCAGTTGACCTGGTTCATGTACGCTGACGACAACGAGGACAATCTGGTCCCCAACGGGACGGGAAACCAGAAGGGATGGGTAGAAGGTTGGCTGAAGACGGCTCAGGATGCGACCAACATCAATCTTCTTCGAGCGCCGCGAGGGTTGCTCTGGAATTATAATCAGTCACTGGGACTCTACAAGTGTCCGGCGGACCGGAGTACGGTGAAAATTGGAAAGAGGGTGCACCCCCGGGTTAGAAGTATGTCAATGAATGGCTGCATTAACGGGGATAGTTGGTACACGGCGGAAATCAACAAGACGCACTACACTTTCCGAAAGCAGTCTTCGATTATCGAACCCTCTGAGAAGTATGTCTTCTTGGATGAGCATCCCGACGCCATTGATGACGGCTATCACTTGACCTTTGTCAATCGCGTTCAGCAATGGGGGAACATGCCTGCCAATTATCACAATGGCGCGGCGGGGTTTTCCTTCGCCGACGGGCATGCGGAGGTGCACAAATGGCGAGATCCCGATACCTTGTCGAAAAAGATTGTTTCGAATCCGATGGGCCGCATTGATGTCCCTTGGCTTCAAATACGGACCACCGAACCAAAGGATCCCTTGGCCGTGTGGCCGCCGCAGCCCAAACGCTAAAAAAACTCCCCTGTCCAGGAGAACAGGGGAGAGGATCGGAAACGGGTTCGATTCCCCGTTCGGGAGAAGGCGAATCGGGTTTAGACCTGATTGGCTGTGGGACAGGCAAAACCCTCGCGATAGTGCCGAGTGAGTAAGTTCGTGGCTGCGGAGGACTCGGGAAAGACTTCACGATCCGGGTCGAATTTAAGGAGAGGCCCCATTGAGATCGGGTATTTGTCGAGGTCGACCCCGTTCTTTTCGAGGTGCTTCACCGTGCGGGTCAGAGTGGCCTGGTTGTCGTCCTCGCTCTTGATGCCATCGAGGATTCGACTCGCCTCCCCCACGGATACGTGGTTTTGCTCGCCCAGGTAGTAGGAGATATTGCCGAGGTGGCTGACGCCCGCGGAGAGGTGCCCCTCCCACGCGTCGGCGTTCAGTTTGCTCGCATCGCGCGAGGCGCAGGCGTCGATGAAGTTGCCGAAATGATCTCCGCCCCCTTTGAATTCCTTTACCAGGTTGAACTTTTTGTCATACACCAGGCAGTGCGTGTAGGATTTTTGAACAAGGTAACCCTCGGATCCATAGAAGATGACGCCGATCTTGTTCCCCCGCGATTGGTTGAAAAGCTTGTTGATTTCTTCGTCATCCGAATGGCTGACATCCAATCCGCGGGTCTCGAATACCATGCACTTGTCACCGTAGTCGTAGATCGAAACTTCGGTATTGGCTGTATCCCCGGCATCAACGTAGTTGGGGTTCTTCTGCTCCGCTTGATAACCCAGGCGTCCGCCGTAACTGATGATGGAAGAGGGGTGGGAATCAACGTTAAGACCCCATCGAGCGATATCCGTTTGGTGAGGGCCCTGATTGCCGAGGTCACCGTTTCCATAGTGCCGTTGCCAATGCCAATCGTAGTGGAACCGGTTTCGGGTCAATCTGGGGTCGGTGTAGGTGGCTGGACCGCTCCAGATGTTGAAATCGACGTTCTCTGGAATGTCGTAGTCGCCGATGGCACCAATCGATTTGCGGCGCTTGTAGCAGAGACCTCGTGCGAACTTCACCTCACCGATCCCTCCATTGTGAATGAACTTCATCGCTTCGATGATGGCGGGGTTCGAGCGGCACTGCGTTCCCACCTGGCACATCCGCTTGTACTTCTTGGCCGCCGCGACCAGGGCGCTGCCTTCGGCAATGTTGTGGCTGATCGGTTTTTCGATGTAGGCATCCTTGCCGGCCTGCATGGCCCAAACACCGGCGAGGGCGTGCCAGTGGTTGGGTGTGGCCGTACTCATGATATCGACGTCGGTCGAGTCAAACGCATGCCGCATGTCTGAAACGAGGATGGGGCGTTTGCCCTGCTTTTCTTCAATTTCGTTGCAGCGGTAGTTTCCAATCTTCTCGTCCACATCGACGATGACCCGCACTTCCGTCAGTTTACTCCCGACAAAGGCACCCAGATGGGAATTTCCCCGGCCACCCACTCCGATGACCGCGACCCCCATTTTTTCATTGGCGCCTTGAGTCCTGCCGATATAGGGCGCGGCAATCAGCCCTGCCCCCGTTCCGATGCTTCGATGAATGAATCGACGACGATTGATCTTTGTCATGGTGTTTTCCTCGTTGTGTCCCTTGAAAGGTGTTGCGCTGAATTTGACTGGATTTGCACAAAGATGACGGTTTTTGAACACGGGGTCAATCCCTGGGCGTTTGACTTGCTCGGTCAGCAAATGGCAACGGGGAACTTATTCGGTGGCGTGGGATCCCTGATTCACTGGGCTTCGGTTTCCACTGACCAAGAGTCAGCGCGACGAGGTCTCCTTTTTCGGTTGCACTTCCGACGGAAACGACGAGATACGGTTTCCCATGGTGGAGGGGGATCATCAGAGTCCCGCGGATGAGGGTGCCGCCTCCCGGTCCGGAAATGGAGTTACCGAAATCACCTAGCGGCCTCAGCTTGGGGTGGCAGCGGGCGGGATGATATTGGGATCCATTGTCTTGTGCGACTTGCCAATTTACATCCGGATGGCCGATGAGCATAATCCCGTGATGCAGATAGTCGTCGGGATTATTACGATTTCAGACCGGGCCTCCAAGGGGCAGTACGATGATTTGGGGGGGCCTGCCCTGAGAGAAGCGGCGGAGGGATACCAATGGAAGATCGGGGGTGAAACCTTGGTTGCCGACGAGAAGCGAGAGATTCAGCGGGCGGTCAGGGAGTTGATTCGAGGGGGGTGCCAGTTAGTGCTCACCACGGGGGGAACGGGAGTGGCACCCCGTGACGTGACTCCAGAGGCCGTTCGTGAGATTGCCGGGGGGGAATTGCCTGGATTTGGAGAGGTGATGCGGATGGAGTCCATGAAGATTACCCCCAATGCGATCTTGTCGCGGAGCCTGGCGGTCGCCGTAGACAAAGCATTGGTGATCTGTCTTCCTGGGAAGCCCAAAGGGGCGGTGGAGTGCCTCGGGTTTGTAGTGGGGGCGATTCCCCACTGTGTTGAAGTGCTTCAGGAGGTCCCTACGAGTTGTTAGAGACGGTTCGGCGATCTGGAATGGGAGACATAAATAACCATCCCACTTCATGAAAGGGCTCAAAACCCAATCCGGCTTCCCCGATTCCTTCCTTGGGATAGGGGCATCGAGCTTCTCCATCGGTATGAATGGCGAAGAGTCCATCTGGTTACCGGGAAGCCATGAACGAATCAGCTTTCGAGGAAAAGTCCCTGATGGCGGATTAGTGCTCTGGTTCGGGATTAGAAATGTCTGAAAAAAGGCAATGTTCGTTTCTGAACGGCTGGATATCGGTTCAGGCTTAGGAGCCCATTTCTTCGGTGAACATCCTTGTCGAACCGGGGAGGGGCAGGGCTACCGTTCTTTCCTCCCCTTATTGTTTCAAGAACGCGCTTCAAAGGAGAACCTGAGAGGTCCTCAGTTGGCATCGACCGGATTTGAGAGCGGAGATCTCTTTCCTACTTCCGATCCATTGGCCTGATTGCAAAATGTCCTCGATTTTTCCTCTCCGGGTGTAAAGGTTGGATTGGGATGCGAGAGGTTCACTGTAACACGATGATGGAAGCCCAGGACAAACAACCGATGGTCGATTGGAAGAGGAGTTGGCAAACCGGTTTGATGGGCTGGACCTTGTTGGGGACCGCCTGCGGTTCGGGAGGTCCTGAAATCGTCAAGCCGCAGGAGGACTCCCCATCGGCGGAAACCATTTTGGTGGCACCCGCTGACGGAAGTCAGAGTGAAGACCTACCTGCCTGGACGGGCGAGGTCGTGATGAATGGGGATGGGCAGATCGGCGAAGGGGCGGGCAGTCCCTCGGAAGTAGATGATTTTCAGGCTGCTCAGCGTAATTTCAACCAAGGGTCAGACCTGGTGGCAGAGGGGCGTTTTGGTGAAGCCGTGCCTCTACTGAAACGAGCCGCCGAGATCAATCCGGATGACGAGGAAATCCATTATCACCTTGCTTTTTCGTTGTCTCGGCTGAATCGACCGGAAGAGGCGATCACCCACTATGAACGAACCTTGGAGATTTTTCCTGAATACGCGGAGGCAAGGATCAATTTGGGCAATTTGTATATGAATCGGGGCTCGTTCCAAGAAGCAGAGGAAGCGTTTCGTGCAGCCCTTGAAGTCGCCCCTGAACTGGCTTCGGTGCATAATAATCTGGGGACGCTGCTCAGCCGTCAGGGCCGGGCGGCCGAAGCAATTCCGCTCTTTACCCAGGCTGTGACCCTTGATCCGGACTACATCCAAGCATTCTGCAATTTGGGAAACGCCTATCTCTCCCAGGGGAGGGCGGAGGAGGCCGCGAAGCAGTTCACCCGTGCGTTAGCCATCCGGGCGGATTTCCCTCCGGCAATGAGTGGCCTGCAGCGGGCTCGAATTCGAATCGGCCCAACGAGTGAGCCTTGATTCGTGCCCGGGCTGTAACAGGGATGCGATGGCACCAGGGAGAAATTATCTTGAAGGCCCTTCGGGCGTCCCTTTTCTCGAGACCAAAGTTTGCTGATAAAAAAAGAGGCGCAGATCAGAACGATCTGCGCCCTTGATTGATTCGTAGTAACTAAACCGCCAAGTTATCGAGCGATGTAGAACTTGGTATTACCCGACGTGTCCACCTTGAACGGAGACGAGGCACCTGCGACAGGTTGAAACGTTCCGTCGATTGAATCAGAGGACTGAAGCGTCCCGGTATAGGTGATGCTGACGGAGCCATCAGCTGCGCGGGCAATGCCCTCAATCGCCCCTGGTTGTTGTCCAGGAATCGGTGGCAGGACAATCGGCGGTAACCCGGGAACAGGAGGTGGTGCCGGAGCCGGAGCCGGGGCTGGATCGGGTGCTCCGCCTCCATCGCCACCAAAGGGTCTGCCTTCAGGCGGAGCGACGGTGGAGGGAACATACCAGGAGATATTCTCTCCGCCAATCGGGGGTTGGTCGTTTTCAACATCCTCGACGTTTTTGGCGAGCGTGGCCAGCACGGCCATGTTATCACCACCACCGCCTTCGGACATCGCCAGCTCCATATAGTAGCCTTGATCGGCTTTCAGGGAGATGGTGCCACCGTCCTCCCATTCCGTATCGACGAACTGATCCGACCGGTGGGGGCACTCCGAGAATTCGCTGTTGGGATCTTCTTCGTCACAGCCCGCACGCCGATCAGTGTTCGTCCATGCCCGGATTGGATTCCAACTCGGCTCGTCTGCGATCAGTTTCTTGTTCGCAGGATTCTCGTCAGTGCTCAGGTAAAGCAGCCCTTGATTGTCGGCCGCCACAAAGAACACGTAGTCCCCGTCTTCGGGAGGAGTATAGATCGCCCGCAAGACGGCACCGTATGAGTCCGCGATGTTATTGGGGCCTTCGAAGA
>DEAY01000490.1:7565-15474 GCA_002348345.1 Verrucomicrobia bacterium UBA2970 | reverse complement strand
GCTTGTGGAGCTGCTGGGAGAGGAAGGTGAAGAACTCGAGCTGGGTGACGGGCTCCGAATCGGTCACGTTGTAGGCCATGCCTGATTGGCCGTGTTCCAACAGGGCAATCATTGCCCCCACCAAATCGGTCACGTGAATCATGTTGATCAAGCGGGATCCGTCGCCAATGAGACGGGCTTGGTTCTTCAGATACTGCTGGAAGAGGTAGCCGCGACCGGGACCGTAGATGCCGGAGGCTCGTACGACCGATGCGGGGAATTGTTGGTCATGGTGGGCTCGAAAGAGCTCATCCTCGGTTTCGACCAGGACCCGACTCGTTGCCGTTGTCGGGCACCGTTCGGCGGCTTCGGTGATCCATGATCCGTCGGTCTGCCCGTAGACGCTGGTGCTACTGACATGGAGATACCGCTTGAGGGTAGGGGATGGAGAAAGGTGGCGGATCAAGTGCCGTGTCCCTTGAAGGTAAACTTGCTGGTAGACCTCTGAGTCCCCTTTCATTGATGAGACCGCATTGATGACCCACTCGACGGAGCGGGGGAGGTGTTTCAGGGTTTCGGGTCGGGTGATGTCGGCCTCGAGCGGTTGGATGCCGGCGGACCGGATGGCACTGGTATCATCAAACTGCCGGCGAATGCCCCACACCCGGTGTCCCCGTTGGACCAGTTCCCGCGCCAATTCGAATCCGAGATAGCCGCATCCAATCACCGCTGCATCCATTCAATTGATTGAGAGATCGTTGCAGCAAAAAGGCAAGCTCTGTATACCAGTTGAATTGGTTCGCGACATTGAACAGAGCGTTTCCAGAGCAGGAAAGGACAACAGGCAGCATCGATGGATTCCCAAACCCCATCCTCTGACCGCGACATCGCGGAGGATTGTCTAGCCTCCGGAGCGAAGCCGGAACTGTTGGCCCCGGCGGGCAATTGGGATGGGGCGCGGGCGGCCGTGGAAGCCGGGGCCGATGCGATCTATTTCGGTCTCGGTGCCTTCAATGCCAGGATGCGGGCCGATAATTTCACGGCGGACGAGCTCCCGGAGCTCATGAGGTTCCTGCACCAACGAGGCGTTCGGGGCTATCTCACCCTCAACACGCTTGTCTTTCAGGACGAACTGCCGCGGGTGCCGGCCCTGTTGAGGCAAGTGATGCGGGCGGGCGTCGATGCTGCCATCATTCAGGATGTGGGGATCTGTCGGCTGATTCGCCAACTTTCCCCCGATTTTCCCATTCATGCCTCTACCCAGATGACCATAACCAGTGCGACCGGGATTCGATTTGCCAGGGAACTGGGGTGTCAACTCGTCGTGATGGCGAGGGAGTGTTCCATCGCCGAGCTGGAGAAGATTCAGGCAGAGGGTCAGACGCCGACCATGCCTCTGGAAGTTTTTGTTCACGGGGCGCTCTGTGTCGCTTATTCGGGGCAATGTCTGACGAGTGAGTCACTGGGAGGACGCTCGGCCAACCGGGGTGAATGCGCCCAGGCCTGTCGGATGACCTACGATCTTTACCAGGATGGAAAGAAGATCGAATTGGGTGACCGACGATACTTGTTGAGTCCTCAGGACTTGATGGGGTTGGAGGCGATTCCCGATTTGATCCGGGCGGGGATCGCGTCCTTCAAGATTGAGGGCCGCCTGAAGGCGCCGGAATACGTGGCCAGTGTGACCAGTGCCTATCGCCGTGCCATTGATTCCGCTTGGTCCTCCGGCCGCAATCACCTGGATGGACTGGTTTCGGAGACGCGATACGACCTGGAAATGGCGTTTTCGCGCGGCCTCTATTCGGGTTGGCTCCGGGGCATTGACAATCGGCATCTGGTCCATGCCCGGTTCGGAAAGAAGCGAGGGGTCCGGGTGGGGCAAGTGATCTCGATCAAGCGATCTCGTATTGTGGTGGCGGTGGCCCCCGGGAGTCGCCTCAAGGAAGGAGACGGGGTCGTCTTCGATCAGGGGCGTCCCGATCGGGCCGAGCAGGGAGGCCGGATTGTGCGGCTTCATGAAACCAAGACGAGGGGGCAGGTCGCCATTGAATTGAGACGGGGTTCGGTCGACGTCGAGAGGATTCAGCGAGACGATTGGGTGTGGAAGACCAGCGATCCCGAATACGAAAAGCGGTGGCAGCGAGTGGCCGCGGCGAAATCCCCCTTGGTCAGGACGCCGATTGGAATCCGCGTGACCGGATCGGCCGGGGAGTCGATGCGTTGTGTCGCTTGCGATCCCGACGGTCGCGTGGTCGAGGCGGTTTCCCGAATCGATCTCGAGGCAGCGCGATCCCAGGCGCTTGACGGGGATCGTCTGGAGAAGCAGTTGGGCCGTCTGGGGGGGACGCCGTTTGTGCTGGGCCGCCTCTCGAACGAGCTCTCAGGGGAACTGATGCTCCCGGTCAGCGAACTGAACCATCTGCGCCGCGTCCTCGTGGACTCGCTTCTGGGCGAGCGATCGACGGGGCCTCGGTGGAGAATCCTTCCCGCTCAGACCCCGTGCTCTCTGGGGCCCGAGTCGGCGCCTCGGGATCCGGGCTCGTCCGTTGAGTGGGTTGTTCTGATTCGGCGGCTGGATCAACTGGGGCCCGCCTTGGAAGCCGGGATCCGGACGATCTACTGCGATTTTGAGAACCCGAAGGATTATCGAGCCGCCGTCAGCCAGTTTCGAAGGCGTTATGGGGACAAGCCCGGGTCCGGCCAGGCCCCGGCCATCGGATCGCCGAGCATCTTTGTCGCGCCCCCTCGCATTCACAAGCCGGGTGAGGACTGGATTCTCAAGCAAGTTCAGTCAAGCCAGCCGGACGGGTTCTTGGTCCGGAATTTCGATCACCTCGAGTTTTATCGCGGGGCACGCCTGAGGGGGGACTTTTCCCTCAACGTCGCCAATGCGCTTGCCGCCGAGTGTTTCATGGGAAAGCCCGGCATGGAGCGCGTGACCCCCTCCTATGATTTGAATGTCCATCAACTCGAGGCACTGGTCGCGGCGGTTCCCGGTCATTGGCTTGAAATCACCTTGCATCAGCACATGCCAATGTTCCACATGGAGCATTGTGTGTTTTGCGCCTTTCTTTCGGAGGGGAAGGACTACCGGGATTGTGGACGCCCCTGTGATCGTCATGAGGTCGCCTTGGAGGATCGGGTGGGGCAGCGACATGATCTCAAGGCGGATGTCGGATGCCGAAACACGCTCTACAACGGGCGAGCCCAGACGGGGGCCGAGTATTATCAGGATTTCTTCAACTGGGGCGTGCGTTCATTTCGTCTGGAATTCCTCTCGGAAAGTCCTTCAGCCGTGGGGGAAACGATTCAGCTTTATGATCAGTTGCGTTCGGGTGCGGTGTCCGGGGATGCCCTCTGGCGTGAATTGAAACTCACCCGTCAGCTAGGGGTTACCCGCGGGACGGTCGCCCCGGCTTCCTAGCGGCTGATGATGGTCTGGGCTTGAACGGGATCGATTTTCAGAATGGCCTCGCGAGCGGGTCTTCCGATGCCGGCAAAATCGTTGTTGAGGGCATTGATGAGGTGGGGGACCGCTGGTTGGGCTTCATTCCCGAACCGACCCAAGGCCTCGGCCGCACAGATCCGGACCTCCATTGATTCATCCCATAGGGAGTCGATGAGGGGAGCGATCGCCCGTCGGGCGGCCGGACCCTGTTTTCCCAGGGCAATGGCGGCGTTTCTTCGTACATGGGATATGGGGTCCTCAAGGCAGGCGATCAATCCCGAAATGGCGATGGGGTTGCCGGAAAGGGTGCGGCCGATTGTTTGAGCCGCGGCCGATCGAATCGAACTTGAGGCATCGTGCAGGGCGTTGATGAGGGGCTCGGGCAATCGGTCCGATGGTGCCGCGATCCGGCCGTAGGCGACAATGGCCGCCAATTGAACCATTTCCGAGGGGTCGCTCATCTGTCGTTCGACCGCACGAAGAGCCGAACTCGCCGCTTCGCCCATCAGGCCGATTGACTTCAGGGCTTGAGAGCGGAGGTCAGCGTGCCTTGAAGTCAGAAAGGGCGTGAGATCGGGAAGCACGGAATCGGCTTGCTCCCCAAGGAGTCCGATCAGGCGGATCGTTGTTTGCTGCAACTCCGGCTCCGGGCGTTGGAGGGCACGATGAAGGATCGGCAATAGCCCGCTGCGTTGATCCGCGATCGAACGTTCGAGCAAGAGGAGTGCGGTCTCTCGGCGCTCAAGGCGTTCCCGGGCGCTGGGGAAGAGACGGCGCATGGTGCTCGGGGAAAGAACGGTTCCCAATCGATCCTTGAGCGTGTCGGGAAGGGTTTGCAGCAGTCGGACACGAGCAGGCTCCGGTCCGTTGATCATGCGGTCGATTGAGAGAAGCCACTTGGTTCTGGAAAGACCCCGGCCGAGGTCATGGACGCCTTCAAACGCGTTGCGGTCACCGAGGGGAAGGCCCGGCGCGGAAACTGGAGGCTTGTCTTGCCCCGGACGGGGCGAGCGGATCCAACGGGCGGTGCCCGTCGCCATCAGGCCAAGCGCTAACGCGATTCCCGCGCCCCAGAAAAGCCTTCGCTTGGCGCGGGAGGGGGGATCGATTGGGGCGGGCGGCATGGCACCGAGTCCCGGGCTGAGGGTCAACGGCGGGTTGCCGGGGAGGCATCACACGTCGCAGAGCCGCACGGCTTCATAGAGCGAGCCCAGGGGGTGTCTCTTGGGAATGAACTCCTGGGCGATGTAGCCCTTGAAGCCCGTCTCGACGATGGCCTGGCAGATGGCCGGATAGTTGAGCTCTTGGGTGTGGTCGATCTCATTTCGGCCGGGGTTTCCTCCGGTGTGGTAGTGCCCAAAATACTCGTGGTTTTCCCGGATGGTTCGGATGACGTCGCCCTCCATAATCTGCATGTGGTAGATGTCGTAGAGGAGTTTGAACCGCTCGGAACCGACTCGATCGCAAAGCTCGATCCCCCAGGCGCTCTTGTCGCACTGGTAGTCCTTGTGATTCACCTTGCTGTTGAGTAACTCCATGCAAACCGTCACCTTGTGTTTTTCGGCGATAGGCATGACTTTCTTGAGGCCCTCCGCGCAGACCTCGAGCCCGGCTTCATCGTCCAAGCCCTCACGGTTTCCGGAGAAGCAAATGATGTTTGGGAATCCGGCTTCGGCCACTTGAGGGATCAATTTCTCATATCCTTCGATCAGCCAGCCATGGTTTTCCCGACGATTGAACCCCTTTGGAATCGAACCCGGCCCATTGGCCATTGCGCAGACCAGACCATGCTTTTGGATCGTGGGAAAATCCTCGGGGTTGAGGAGTTCGACCGATTGCATGCCGAACTGGGCGGCCGCTTGGGCGAGTTCCTCGAGGGTCAAGTCCCGATAGCACCACTTGCACACCGAGTGATTGACCTTGCCTCCCAGTCGAATGGGCTTGATCGAGGCCGCCTCGAGAAGCGGTTTTCCGACCCCGGCCGCGGCCGTGGCCAGGGTGACCCCGGCGCCGGCCTGAAACACCTGTCGACGTGAAATCCGAAGTTCCGATGTGGGCGAGGAGTGGTTTGGCATGGGGGGCACTACACAAGAAAAAGGGCGAGGCGTCAATCGGATAGGCGTCCCCTCCGGCGTTCGGGTTCTCCAGGGACGGGGAGGGTCCTGCTGGCTTCGATCCCGGGCGGATTGGGAATCGACTGCGCCGACGGATCAGACCAGAACAAACTCTGGCCAGGGGAAGGCCTTTTTCATATGCTCGCGCGCTTTGCCTGGTTTCAGGTAAGGTTGGGTGGCAACGTGAGAGGCAGTCCGAGCAGGCTATGAGCAACAATCCCCTACTGAGCAGTCAGCAGATTCGACGCGATTTTTTGGAGTTCTTCGGCTCGAAGGAGCACACAATTGTCCCCTCATCCAGTTTACTGCCGGAGGCCCCGAACCTCCTCTTTACCAATGCCGGGATGAATCAATTCGTGCCCATTTTTCTGGGCCAATCGCCATGTCCCTATCAGCCGGGGCGGGCTGCTGATACCCAAAAATGCATTCGAGCGGGTGGGAAACACAATGATTTGGAAGACGTCGGATGGGACACCTATCATCATACATTCTTCGAGATGCTGGGGAACTGGTCCTTTGGGGATTACTTCAAACGGGAAGCGATCCAGTGGGCCTGGGAGTTGGTGACCGGGGTTTGGCAGTTCCCGAAGGATCGGATCTACGCCACGGTGTATGCGCCGGATCAAGCCCAGGGCGATCCCGCCCAGTTCGATCAGGAAGCCTACGATTACTGGGCCGAGATCATGTCCGCCGCTGGTTTGGATCCGAAGGTTCACATCGTCCACGGGAACAAGAAGGACAATTTCTGGATGATGGGAGACACGGGCCCCTGCGGTCCGTGTTCGGAGCTTCACGTCGACCTCACCCAACAGGGAGACACCCGAGGTGCGTTGGTCAATCAAGACAGCTCCGAGTGCATCGAGATATGGAATCTGGTATTCATCCAATTCAACGCCAATGCGGACGGAACCTTTACGGATTTGCCCTCCAAACATGTCGATACCGGAATGGGGTTTGAACGGGTGGTCAGCATTGTTCAGAACACCCGGCGGTTTACGGATTTCGGTGCCACGATCTCCAATTACGAAACGGATGTGTTTCGCCCTATTTTCGACGAGATTGAACGTCTCTCGGGGAAGCGCTATCGATCGACTCTTCCGAGGAAGGGCGCGACGCGCTTAACCGATCAAGAGCAGGTCGACGTCGCGTTTCGGGTGATCGGGGATCATATTCGCACCCTGAGCTTTGCGGTTGCCGACGGGATTCAACCGGGGAACACCGATCGCAATTATGTCTTGAAGCGGATCCTGCGCCGTGCCGTCAGGTATGGGCGGACGCTGGGGTTCGAGAAGCCGTTTTTTTATCAGTTGGTCGATGTGTTGGAACGCAGTATGGGCGAGATTTTTCCCGAGCTTCGGGCTCGGCACGAGTCGGTGAAAGAGGTGTTGCTGATGGAAGAGGAGTCGTTCAATCGTACGCTTGATCGTGGCATTGATCTCTTTCGCGACGAAGTGGCTCAATCGGAGGGAAGCCCAACCCTCAGTGGTGATTTTGCGTTCAAGCTCTACGATACCTATGGATTTCCGCTCGACCTCACGACCTTGATGGCGCGGGAACAACGGATGACGGTGGATACCGATCGGTTTGAGGCGTTAATGGCACTCCAGCGTCAAAGGGCCCAAGCCTCGCAGAAGAAGGAGACGATCGAAGTCACGACGCTTTCGGACGCTCCCGCCACCGAGTTCCACGGATTTGATTCCAGCGAGCTTGACGCCGAAGTCGTGGAGATCGTCGAATTGAAGGAGAAAACCGGCGTGCTTCTCAAGGCGACACCCTTCTATGCAGAAATGGGAGGTCAGGTGGGGGACCAGGGGGTGCTGGAAGCCGGGGGGGCGAGCTGGAAGGTGCGGGAGACGGTCAAGGTGGGGGCGTCGTTTGTACACCTCCTGGAGGGGAATGCGGAGGGGTTGTCCGCGGGGCAGTCGGTGTCGGCCGTGGTGGATCGGCGTCGACGGAATGCGATTCAGAGGCACCATACCGTGACCCATCTTTTTCACTGGGCCCTTCATGAAGTAGTGAGCCGGGACGCGAGTCAAAAGGGATCCTACGTGGGGCCGGAGAAACTGACCTTCGATTTCAACGCCAAGCCGTTGACTCCCGAACAAATCGGAGACATTGAGCGGTTGGTCAATGAGCGGATTCTGGAGAATGAGCGAGTTCATTGGTTTGAGGTGGATCACGATGAGGTCAAGGATCGGCCGGAGGTGATGCAGTTTTTCGGCGAAAAATACGGGGATCGAGTCCGGGTGGTCCAGATCGGAGGTCAGGCCCAGCAACTCGACGGTTACTCGATGGAGCTTTGCGGGGGAACGCATGCTCGGGCGACGGGTGAGATTGGGCTCTTCACGATCACCGGTGAGTCGGCGAT
>DEAY01000490.1:0-7165 GCA_002348345.1 Verrucomicrobia bacterium UBA2970 | reverse complement strand
ACTCGAATCGCCAGAGACTCTCGGGCCTGGCCGCCCGGCTCAATGCCCCGAGCGCGGAGTTGGAACGCAAGCTGGATCAGATGCTGGAGCACCAGAAGAAGCTCGAGAAACAACTCAAACGTTGGCAGGAACGGGATGCACTCCATCAATCCAAAGCGCTTCTTGAGCAGGCGACCGAGATGCCCGGATTGGGGGATCGTCCTCCTTTTTCTGTGATCGCGGCCAATTTGGGGGCGGTCGACGGGAAGACGGTTCAGTCGGTTGCCGAACGTCTCAAGGCAACGTTTTCCGGAGTGGTGGTTCTCGGAGGCGGCGACGGAGAATCCGTTGCTTTGGTGGCCTTGGTGCCCCGGACGCTGACCGCTCATGTCCAGGCTGGGAAGATTATTCAGGCGATCGCTCCCGAGGTGGGAGGGAAGGGCGGAGGACGCCCTGAATTTGCCCGAGGCGGCGGGAAGGATCCGCAAGGGCTGGATCGGGCGATTGCCAAGGCGGGAGAGTATCTCGCGGCCGGTTGAGTCCGCTGGCGTGGGGAGCGTCGTCGAGTGGAGCGACTTGCACGGAGTGCGTTTCGAGCCCATCTTAGGAGTGGAAGGAGGTCATGGGAACCAAAGACACCAGCGAACAGTTTGACGAGATCGAGAGTGCCATCGCTGCAGTGCGGGCGGGCAGGATGGTGGTGGTGGTCGACGACGCGGATCGGGAAAACGAGGGAGATCTGATCATGGCCGCCGAGAAGGTGAGCTCGGAGACGGTCAATTTCATGGCGAAATTCGGGCGCGGCCTCATCTGTGTTCCGACGACTCAGAACCGATTGCGTCAGCTCGGGGTCGAAGAGATGGTGTCCCAAAATCGCGATTCCTTTCAAACTGACTTTCAAGTGAGTGTCGATGCGGCCAGGGGGATTACCACGGGGATCAGTGCTGCCGATCGGGCGGAGACGATCCGTGTCATGGCGGATCCGACGGCTGTGGCCGAAGATCTCCACCAACCCGGTCACGTGTTTCCACTTCGCGCCAAAGAGGGGGGGGTGTTGCAGCGGGCCGGGCATACGGAAGCGGCGGTTGATCTCGCAAGACTTGCAGGATGCCGTCCGATCGCCGTGATCTGCGAGATCATGAACGATGACGGTTCGATGGCCCGGTTGCCCGAATTGAAGCAGTTCGCGGCGACCCACGATTTGAAAATCTGTTCGATCGAAGGATTGATCAAGTATCGGCGTCAACGGGAAAAGCTTGTTGAAAAAGTCGAAGTGGTTGAGATGCCAACCGATTACGGCGCGTTTCAACTTCACCTCTATCGGTCTCGGCTGGATGGTGTCAACCACATGGCGCTGACCTGCGGCGACCTGGTCGGCGAGGACGCCAGCCTCGTGCGGGTTCACAGCGAGTGTTTAACGGGGGACGTATTTGGTTCCCGTCGGTGCGATTGCGGTGACCAGCTCCACCAGGCGATGCGACGAATTTCGGACGAGGGTCGGGGGGTCCTGCTCTACATGCGGCAGGAAGGGCGGGGGATCGGCTTGGATGCCAAGATCCGTGCTTACAAGTTGCAGGAGCAGGGCTATGATACGGTTGAAGCGAATCTGAAGCTGGGGTTCAGTTCGGATTTGAGGGAATATGGAATCGGGGCTCAGATTCTGGTTGATTTGGGCATCCGGCGGATTCGTCTGCTGACCAACAACCCGAAAAAGGTTGTGGGGCTTGATGGCTATGGATTGGAGATCGTTGAGCAAGTGCCGATTCGAACGGATGCCAACCCTCACAACGAGAAATACTTGGAGACGAAGAAAGAGAAGATGGGCCATCTGTTCTAGTTCGATTCCAAGAGATCAAAGCACTTTATGCTCAAGTCCAATTCGGCCGCGAAGTCGGCCCGGGTGACCCGGGCCAGGGTGGCGATCGTGGCAGCGCGCTACAACGCCCGCTATGTGAATGGCATGTTGCGTCACGCCAAGGGAACGCTGGCGGAGGCCGGTGTGGGATCCAGTGACTTGACCGTGGTTCGGGTTCCCGGAGCCTTCGAGATTCCCGCCGTCGTTTCCCATTTGGCGAAGCACAAGCAGAGCAATCAGATCGAGGCGGTCATTGGATTGGGAGTCATCCTCCAGGGTGCCACCAGTCATGCGCAGGAGATCGGTACGGCCGTAACTCAGGCCTTCGCCCAGATTCAGGTTCAGTTTCAGATCCCTGTCATCCACGAGGTATTGGTGTTCACCGAGGTGAAGCAGGCGCGGGAACGTTGCCTGTCCTCAGAGTATAACCGGGGGCGTGAAGCGGCGCTGACGGCGCTGGAGATGATCAAGGTCATGCGGCGGCTTTGAATTTTGAATCCGCAAGGCAAATGAGATCAGGCACTTGGGTGAGATTTCGGTTGAGACCAAGCTGAATGAATCGATCGTCCGGAACGTCCTATTTACAGGGGAAGGATGACTTTGTGAAAAATTTCACAAAAGCCCTTGCTTGAGGTTTGGAGAATGTTAAGTTGGTTTAGAGTGAAATCGGAAAGAGGTTCAGAAATGACAAAACGATCCATCAAATTAGTGGCCGGGTTGGTGCTCGGTGGCGTGTCGATGACCCTATTGGGAGGGGATATCACGGGGAAAGTGACCCTCAAGGGCACGCCTCCCAAGGAAAAGAAGCTCCCCCTGGACCCGTTCTGCAGCAAGGCCAACAAAAACGCGGGATCGGCTACCACCCGTTTCTATGTGACCGATGACAACGGCGGATTGGCGGAGGTGTTTGTTTCCTTGAGGGAGGTGAAGGGAGAGTTTACGGCACCCAGTGAACCGGCGGTCCTGGATCAGGTCGGCTGTGAGTACACCCCCTACATCCTGGCTGCGCAGACGGGGCAGAAGATCGTGGTGAAGAATTCTGATCCCGTTTTGCACAATGTCCATCCCACGCCGCGGGTAAAGGGAAATTCGGAATACAACAAGGCGCAATTGCCCAAAGGGAAGGATCTCGATTTCACCTACAACAAGGCGGAGAAGTTCCTACGCTTCAAATGCGATGTTCACCCGTGGATGTTCGCATACGTGAGCCTGGTGGATCACCCCTATTTCGATGTTAGCGGGACCGACGGATCCTATACGATCAAGAATGTTCCTCCGGGTGAGTATGTGATTGAAGCGATTCATCGGAAGGCGCACGCTCCCAAGTATGTCGGTCTGTCTCAGAAGATTACGGTGACGACTGATGGCGGAACGGCGGATTTTGTGGTCGACCTGACCAAGTAATCTTCAAAGAAGAGCATCGGGCACGCCGACAGGGGTGCCAAGGATTTCCTGAGAGTGACCGAAACACCCTCCTACAATCCCCGGATCCATTGGTTCGCCCTCGTGACCTGTGTCGCGACGCTGGGGCTCATCGGAGTCGGAGGTGTGGTGACGAGCACGGGGGTGGGGATGGCGGTGCCCGACTGGCCCAACACCTACGGTTACAACATGTTCTTCTTTCCTTTTTCCCAATGGGTAGGGGGGATTCTCTGGGAGCATTCGCATCGCCTCTTTGCTTCGGGAGTTGGCTTGCTGACCCTGATCCTGTGTTTGTGGACCTTTGGCCGGCCGGCGCGAGGTGCCCTCCGGTGGGTGTTGGTGCCTCTTTCCGGAGGGGGGGCACTGGTGTCATGGAAGACGGGGCGCTTTCAGGATGCGGCTTTTCTGGGGGGAGTTTGCCTGGTGGCCTTGGCGGTGAGTTTTGTCTGGCCGCGCTGTCGGCCCAGTCGCCCGCTGCTCAAGATCATGGGGGTGGTGGCTCTGGTCGGGGTGATCGGACAGGGGATTCTCGGAGGGCTCAGAGTGACCCTGTTCGCCGATCAAATCGGGATTATCCACGCGGCGATCGCCCAGTTGTTCTTCGTCCTTCTGTGCGGTTTCACGCTGGTGAGTTCCCGTTGGTGGTCGCGCCTTGGGCAGCAGAGCCGTCCCGAAAAGGTCTCCCGGGTGATCGGGTGGGGGATGGGGGTGCTGACCCTGATGGTGTTGTTCCAACTGGTGCTGGGGGCGAGCATGAGGCACCAGCACGCCGGATTAGCCGTCACGGAGTTTCCGTTAGTGGCTTACGGCAAACTCTGGCCGGCAACGGATGAGGCCTCGATCGATAAGCTGAATCGAGAGCGAGTGGATCATCGCGAGTTCGAGCCGATCACCAAGAATCAAATTCTGCTTCACATGGCCCATCGTATGATGGCGTTGAGCCTCTTCCTCGCTGCCGGAATCTGGACCTGGGTCTGCGTTCGAAAGGAGCCCAAGGGGCACTTGGTGGGAAGCCTCATGATTGTCTGGTTCTCGATGATGTGTGTGCAGGCCCTTTTGGGCGCCGCGACGGTTTGGAGCAACAAGGCTGCCGATATCGCAACCTTGCACGTCGTTTTGGGTGCCCTAACGCTTGCCTTGGGAGCCCTTTCGAGTATGATCGCCCTTCGTTTGGCTCAAACCATCCCGGCGGGAGTCTCGACTTCCGTCTCGTCTTATCCGGATTTGGCTTCCGTGGCAGAACGACCCAGCGCTGGAGTGGTGTAGCCGAGACCAACGATGAAGAGTTCAACCGCAGAGATGTCGACGAGCACCCAAAGTTCGAAAGGAACCCTTTCGGTTCTTGCGGACTTGGTCAAGGCGCGGTTGACTGGGCTCGTTCTTCTAACGACGTTGGTCGGTTTTTACCTCGGAAATGAGGGAGGGGCGAATTTCCCCCTGCTTCTGGCAACCATGTTCGGGACCGGCTTGCTGGCCAGCGGTGCGGCTGCGTTGAACCAATATCTGGAGCGGAACTACGACGGGTTGATGCCCAGGACGCAGGGTCGGCCCATTCCCGCGGGGCTGATGAGTGCGGAAGCGACGCTGCTGTTTGGGGGGGTGCTTTCAATCATTGGTCTGTTGCAGCTCGCGATTTTCGTTCATCTCCTCACCAGTCTCCTAGGGGCGGTCACATTGGCATTGTATCTGTTTGTTTACACCCCCCTGAAACGAGTGACCAGTTTGAACACGGTCATTGGTGCGGTGCCGGGTGCGCTTCCGCCGCTGATGGGGTGGGTGGCCGCTCGCGGTTCCATTGACATGGCAGGTTGGTCACTCTTCGCCATCTTGTTTTTTTGGCAGCTCCCTCACTTTCTGGCGATTGCCTGGATGTATCGGGATGAGTATGGTCAGGCCGGCTTCGTGATGCTGCCGAATGTGGATCCGTCCGGTGAACGGACCGGGCGGCAGGCCTTTTCCCACACGCTGGGACTGCTTCCCGTGAGTTTGTGTCCGACTTTTTTTGGCGTGTCCGGGGGGGTCTATTTTATTGGGGCGGTCTTTCTCGCTCTGGTGTTCATTGGGTGCGCGTTTTCTTTTTCGCGTCAACTGAACCGGAGCAGCGCGAGGCGCCTGTTTTTTTGTTCCATCATCTACCTTCCCCTGCTTTTGGGGTTGATGGTGTTCGATAAATTGACTTAATCGGCCGATCGGGTGGATCTGCCGTTGACGTGGCTAGAGAAAAAAGGCATCACTTCGCGAACCGATTCTGATGCCGGCTGGGGACAGTCCACGATGTGACTGAAGATCGAGATAGATTAGATCTGTTGGAATAAATTAGATCATATGGAAGCGACACAAACGCAAGTGCATGACGAGACATCCCATGATGTGCATCATCATGATCCAGGATTTTGGCGCCAGTATATTTTCTCCAGTGACCACAAGGTCATCGGGATTCAATACGGGGTGACGGCGCTGATCTTCCTCTTGATGGGCTTTGTGCTCATTGCCTCGATGCGCTGGTCGATTGCCTATCCTGGAAAGCCGGTTCCGGTGATGGGCCCGATTTTTGAGGCGACCTTGGGTGATGTGGCTTCCGGGGGAGTGATCTCCAATGACCTCTACAATTCGTTCGGAGCCATGCATGGAACGATCATGGTCTTTTTGGCTATTGTGCCGCTCGCCTTCGCAGCCTTCGGGAACTATGTCGTGCCGCTTCAGATCGGGGCGGTTGATATGGCCTTTCCGAGGATAAACATGGCAAGCTATCAGTTTTATTTCATCGGAGGGGTGGTGATGTTCGCCAGCTTCTTTATCCCGGGAGGTGCCGCTCAGGCGGGTTGGACCTCCTATTCGCCCCTGGCATCGGCCATTCCGACCGATGGACAAACCTTCTGGCTGCTTGGGATGGTGCTTCTGATCACCTCTTCCTTGCTCGGCGCGGTGAACTTCATCGCGACGATCATCCAGCTTCGTGCCCCTGGAATGACCTGGATGCGAATGCCATGGTTTGTGTGGGTACAGTTCATCACCGCGTTTCTGTTGTTGCTGGCCTTCCCTCCGCTGGAAGCCGCCGCCATCATGCAGTTGATGGATAAACTGGCCTCGACGAGCTTCTTCCTGCCCACCGGACTCGCCATCGGTGGACAACTGGCGGATATTAGTGGGGGAGGCAGTCCCTTGCTCTATCAGCATCTGTTTTGGTTTCTGGGGCATCCCGAGGTCTACGTACTCATCCTTCCGGCCATGGGAATTGTGGCGGAGGTCATTGCCTGCAACACCCGTAAGCCGCTCTGGGGTTACAAGTCCCTCGTCTACGCGTCCTTGGCGATCGGGTTCCTGTCCTTCATCGTTTGGGCCCATCACATGTATCTCACGGGGATGGGAACCAAGATCAGTACATTCTTTCAGACCACGACAATGATTATCTCGATCCCTTCGGTGATCATTCTGACATGTTTGTTCATCTCACTGTGGGGGGGATCCATCCGGTTCAATACGCCCATGCTGTTCGCACTCGCTTTTCTCCCCATGTTTGGGATCGGTGGGTTGACGGGCCTGCCGCTGGGTTTCAATTTCAGTGATATTCACCTTCACGATACCTATTACGTGATCGCTCACTTCCACTATGTGGTGGCACCGGGAACGATTTTCGGTCTCTTGGCGGGGGTCTACTTCTGGTATCCGAAAATGACAGGAAGAATGATGAGTGAATTCTGGGGGCGGGTTCATTTCTGGGCTTCCTTCGTCTTCATGAACCTGGTCTTCCAGCCCATGTTCGCTCAGGGGATGTCTGGAATGTTGCGTCGGATGGCTGACGGGGGGGCCGGTTATTCCATCGCCAATACCCCGGACGCAATTGGTGGCTTGTCCGATCAAATGATCGGGCTCAATATCCCCGTGTCTCATGCCGCATGGGCATTGGGG